>JAFMRP010000279.1 GCA_017354095.1 Ktedonobacteraceae bacterium | reverse complement strand
ATAAGACAATGGGGGTATCTGGACAAATCCTTGGGCAGCGCCTATACTTACAAGTGTGCGTATGTGTCAATACTATTCAGGGAGTATTTGCTGCATGAACAACGCAAGAAGGGGAATGTTGCAATTGCGGGCCATTCCGGTGTATACGCATGATGCTTCGGGTGGGCAACGGGTGCCGCCTGTTCCTCAGCTATCATGCTGGTCGCGGTGCGTTGCCTGGCTGCGCTATTATGGTACGCAAACGCGTTGGGATATCGAACGCGGGCTGGCCCGTTTGCTGCGGCAGCGCTGGTCCTGATTATGGTTGGTCAATGTAGCCTTTGTGGTTGAATGGTCGCCACTTCTTTTCCGTTGTGGGCTGCTCATACGTTGGGGATTCGTTATGTTTCAGATAGGAACGCTGCAACGGTCCTGTATCTGGCGCAAGATTTCCGTGATATTTACGCATGGCGCGCATCTGCTGCCTGCGCTCTTTTGCCTCTTTAAATTCGATTGAGAGTCGGCGATATAGCTCCTCCCACTCATCCAGTATCAACTCGCGATCGTGCCTGGTGATGATCTTGAGACTTTCTGCCCCCATGCGCTGGCGCATTTCGGCATTGGAGAGCAGGGTATCGAGATGATGCGCCAGTTCTTCACTGTTGCCCGGTTGGAAGAGTAAGCCGTTCTCCTCGTGATGACATAGTTCGGGCAGAGCGTAGGCGTTCGCGGCAATAACCGGGAGTCCGCATGCCATGGCCTCCATCGTAGCCAGGCTCTGCAGATCGGCCTCTGAAGGGATGACAAAAGTGTCGACGGAGCGCCGTAGTTCGAGCAGGTCGGCGTCATTCACAAAGCCTAGAAAGCTGACGCGATCCTGAATGCCGAGTCGTTCGACCTGGGCACGCAGATCGGCTTCGGCCGGGCCTGTACCACTCAGGGCGATATGGGCGTTGCTCTGCATTTTCGGCACGGCATCTAACAGGACATCGTTGCGCTTTTCTTCGTAGAGTCGATTGACGTGCAGCGCTATGGGGCGATCCAGTGGCAGCTTGTAGCGCTGGAGGATCTGTTCATTGCGTGGTCCGGGCGTGAACTTCTTCAGATCGATGCCGTTGGAGATGGCGTTAGCCGGAGCGCGCAGGCCGTGCTCGTAGAGCAGATTCAGCGCGGTCCTGGTGGGTGCAGTGACATACTCGCAGCGGTTACAGAAATAGACCAGGTACGAATAGGTAATGGAGTTGAAGGATTTTCCCTGCAGCGATTCGGACCTGGCCAGGCGTGGCGCCATATTGATGGGTAAATAATGATTGGTCGCAACCACGGGTTTGCGCAGCCCGCCCGCCAGCAATTGTGCGATATTGCCGAGCACTACAGGCGAGTGAATATGGATAATGTCCGGGTCACTCTTTTTTATCAAATTGCGCATTGGTATAACAGGTAAAAAAGGAATGCGCAGCGCTTCATAGGTAAACCATTCAAACGAGGAGTAGCGGTAGATGCGCACCTTGCCTTCGATGCGGCGTACATCGCGTGGGCCATAGCTTGGCGCTACCACCCATACCTGGTGGCCGCGGTTGGCGAAGTCGTTGGCAAGGCCGTAGGTGACGGTGGGGACACCGCCGACCATTGGCGGGTACTGGTCTGTAACGATCATGATACGCATATCTACAACTCACTTCCAGGGCTACTCCAGTTTGCCGGTGAAATGCAAGTAGAGAATGGGACGGAGCTGGCCTCCTTATTCCGACCACCAACGCCGCTAGCGCGGCTGCGGCTGCGCCGCCAGGTGGTCGGAAAGGAATCCCCGCGAGGGGGCCCGACATTTCCCATGCTCTAGCGTGCTTATTCAGCTGCAGGAGTTTCAGTGGGCTGCTCGACTGGCGCTGCAGGAGCTTCAGCAGCCGGGGCAACTGCCACTTCGGGCACCTCGGCTTCGACGCGGCGTGGAGCAGCGATCTTGGCAACCGGCTCTTCCGGGTCGGTGACCAGCTTATAGTTCGTGGGCAACTTTATGTCTTTGGCGTGCAATGTTGAGTCAATAGCTTCCAACACAGAGACATCAACGTCAAGATGTTCAACCAGGTTTGAGACGCGGCACTCTACTTCCAGTGCTTCCAACAGGTGCAGTAGTAAGCCGCCCTGAATTTTCACGCCGGGTGCCTCACCAATGTAGTTCAGCGGAACTTTGCTGGTGATGGCCTCGCTCAAGTTGACGCGCGCGAAGTCTATATGTAGTACTTTATCAGTTAACGGGTCTATCTGTACATGACGGATCAAGGCTGTCTGTGCCGGGCTACCGTCTACACGTAGTGATAGCACATTACGTGTGCTGTGCGAGCGGCGCAGGCGGTCAAAGGCGACGGCATCCAGTTGTACCGCGACCGGCTCTTTCTTATGCCCGTAAATATTGGCCGGAATAATCCCTTGCTGGCGCAACCTTTTGGCCGCCTTGCCCATTACTGTACGGGAACTTACTGCAAGCTCTGTTCGCTGTGCCATACGAATACCTCTTTCCTGTACGACTATCGAGTTCCAGGCTCACTTCCTGCGCGCTCGAAAGAATGCCAGCAATGCATCTGTTTCCAGGGTATTGAGTACATCGGTGGCGCGTAACCAGCCTTTGCGTGCGACTCCTATACCATAACGCATATCGTCCAGGCCTGCAACGATGTGGGCATCCGGGTTAACGGGTACCTTGATGCCTTTATCGCGGGCTTTGCGGACAAGATGCCAGTCAAGATCGAGGCGCGATGGATGAGCATTGATCTCAATACAAACCCCATGCCTGGCTGCGGCCTCGATTACCGCGTCCATATCCAGGCTATAGCCTTCTCGTGTGAGCAGGATACGTCCTGTGGGGTGTCCTACTATATCTACGTATGGATTGGCGATAGCGTTTAACATACGTTGAGTCTGTTCCTGGGGAGGCAGGTTGAAATTACTGTGAATGGAGGCGACAACGAAGTCCAGCTCGGCCAGGACGCTATCTTCGAAGTCAAGTGCGCCATCGCGCAGGATATCGCACTCGATGCCTTTGAGGATGCGGATACGTCCGGCGAACTCTTCGTTCAGCTTATCAATCTCTTCGCCCTGGCGGCGCAGATCATCTGCTTTGAGGCCGCCAGCGTAGGCAGCCGCTTTGCTATGATCGGTTATGCCAAGGTAGGAGTAGCCGCGTTCGATGCAGGCTTCGACCATTTCACGAATAGTGTTCTGACCGTCGCTCCAGGTGGAGTGGGCATGCAGGACGCCGCGCAGATCGCTTTCTTTGACCAGTTCGGGCAGCGTATTGCTGGCGGCTGCCTCGATCTCACCCATGTCCTCGCGCATCTCAGGCTCGATATAGGCCATACCGAGTGCCGCGTACATGTCTGGCTCGTCCTGGCAGGGGATCAGCTCTTCGCCATCGGGTTTGATCCTGAACAAACCGTAATCATTGATGGTCATGTTCATGCTCAGAGCGCGGCGGCGCAGCGCTATGTGATGTTCGCGTGAGCCGGTGAAATGGTGCAGCGTGTAAGGGAACTGGCTATCGTTGACGACGCGCAGATCCATGGCGATCCCACTGCGCAGGACGACGCTCGATTTCGTATCACCTTTGCCCGTAATATGGATCACTGAAGGCTGGCTGGTGAAGAAATCCATGATGGCGCGGCGCTGTTCCACGCCTGCGTCATCGGCTACGCTGGCTACCATGTCGATATCTTTGACGGTTTCACGTCGACGGCGCAGGCTGCCTGCCACCTTGAGGCGTACAATCTCTGGCAGCTTTTCAAGGGCGGCGCGGATTGGTTCCGCTTCATCTTCTGCCACGGGATAGAGGAAGCGATCGCCGTGCTGGCTAAGGAAATTGATGCCCTGCAGAATTTTGTCCTGTGTCTTTTTGCCAAAGCCTGCCATGTGGGCTACGCGATCCTCTTTGCAAGCCTGCTCTAGCTCAGCGATGCTATTGACGTGCAGCTCGTCGTAGATGGTATTGATGCGCTTGGGTCCCAGGCCGGGGATGCGCAGCATATCCAGCTTGACGGCTGGCGTGCTGGCACGCAGCTCTTCGTAGTAGGGGCTGCTTCCTGTTTCTATCATCTCTGTGACGCGCTGCAAAATGCGCGAGCCCAGGCCAGGCAGCCCCTTGAGCTTTCCTTCTTTGAGCAGCTGCGAGATATCGCCGTCGAGCGAGTTGATCGTGCGCGCGGCGTTCTCATAAGCGCGCGCCTCGAACGCATTGCTATCCGCTTTGAGCGCCAGGAGGGTGCCAATGCTCTCCAGTTGCGCTGCTATCTGATTCTTATCCATTCCTGCCTCTGTGAAAAAATTATGTCAAACGCAGGTCAAAGAATTCGGGTGGGCTCGCGTTAATCTCGAAGGGATTGCGCCCTTTGAGTTCACGACCCAGGTGTCGTTTGCAGTCAAAGTGAGTTAGCAGCCAGCAAACGAGATCGTAGGTAATGAAAACGGCGTCCCAGGGTTTTTCATCGTGTATATGCAGGACTTTGTTGCACACGAAGCAGCGCCCCATACCCGCCGCGACGGCCTTTTCGAGCCATTCTAGCACAAACTGGTGCATATCTTGCAATGTCATGAAGTCCAGGCTCGACTCAGGGTAGCCGAAAAGCAGCGGATCGGGACATTCGCGAAAATCTTGTTCGGCGCGGCTGAGTGCAATTACTGGTCCTCTGACAATGACTTTGACCTCATCTTCCTCCAGATCCTCCCCTCCAGTGCTTGCGCTGCTCAGCAGCAAGCCTTCGCGGGCAAACCATGCCAGGAGTTCTTGTCGCATACTCTCTATTCTATCATGTACGCTCTTCTGGCGCCTGCGGCGGCGAAAAAAGAGAGAAGAGATTTTTTCGCAAAGGGCTGCCGCCCTCTGCACTCCCGCTTTTTGAGAAAACTGAGAAGCCCCGGCTCTCTTGGCTATGGTTAGTGCGTATGTGTTATTCTTTTTCCAGGCAGCGAAAAAGGAAGGAGCTGCTATTTCCTCTAGAAACCGGGGCTTCTGGCATGCGAACATCACGACAACTACAACCATACGGACCTACGACCTGGCAACTCTTTCGCCTATGGGCGGGCATTGGTCTGCAATCCTTTGGTGGGGGTGCATCCACATTTTTCATGATACAGAGTACGTTTGTAGAAAAATATGCGTGGATTTCAACACAGGAATTTTTACTTTTCAATAGTCAATGTTATTTTACGCCGGGCATAAACCTGGTCGCGCTGACGGTCTTGATCGGGCGCAAGCTAGGTGGCTGGCGCGGCATCATTGCTTCGCTGGCTGGTATGCTCTTGCCCAGCGCGACCGTCACCTGTCTGTTAACCGTTGGTTATAGCCTGGTGCAGCGTAACCCGGTCGTGCAGGCCGTCATGCGAGGTGTGATACCGGCTACGGCGGGTCTGATGCTGGTCGTAGGACTCAGTACAGCTCTACCGCAGTTACAGGCCGCGCGCGAAGTTGGCAACATACGCCTGATGATCTCTATCGTACTCATACTGGTTGGCCTGGCAGCGCTGCTCCTACTGCATCTCTCGGTGATTATAATGCTGCTTGGTACGGCTCTGATTGCCATGCTGCTCTTTACACCCTGGCGCGGTCAGCCGGCTGTAGCGTCTCCTGACGCGCACGTAGAGGCGGTGGAGAAGGAAAGTGAGGAAGTTGGCAATGATTAATCCTCTGATCTATTTCCTGCTCTTCCTCAAAGCGGCGCTCTTCTCCACTGGCGGCCTGAGCAATCTGCCCATGCTGCGCCAGGATTTACTTGGTTATGGCTGGGCCAATGAGGGCGATTTTGGGCGCGCGCTGGCTATCGGGCAGGTCAGCCCTGGTCCCAATGGCCTGTGGGTGATCAGTCTGGGCTATCTGACATACGGTGTGCCGGGAGCCGTGATGGCGCTGGTTGCGTTGACTATTCCGCCTGGACTGGTGCTGGTTATCTCGGCTACCTATAGCCGCATTGAGCATCAGCGCTGGGTGCCTGGTTTCAGGGATGGTATCTCGCTGGCGGTCGTGGCGGTGCTCTTCTCGGTTGTGTGGTCGATTCTGGGGCCATCGGCTGGCGATTGGCGTGCCTGGGTCATTGCTGCCAGCGCGTTCGCGCTGGGTGTGACGAAGCGCGTCAATCTGCTGTTGATCCTGGCGCTGGCCGGAGTGGCGGGGTATTTTTTGTACCGGTAGGCGTATTAACCTTATACAAAGCTTTTGCGGTGGCCCTGGCCCAGGTCGCGAAAGCCATAAGTCCGGTAGAAACTGGCGGACGTTTCCGTTGATTGTACTTCAAGGCGGGTGCGAGGATAGAGCGCGTGGCAGGCGTCGAGCAGAGCATGGCCGACGTGCTGCCCACGCCATCCGTCAGCGACGAGTAGTTCAATGATATAGGTGGTGATGTGTTTGTCACTGAAGGCGCGCACAAAGCCGACTACCTGTTCATCGGCGATGGCGACAAGCGTGGGCCACGAGTTG
>JAFMRP010001266.1 GCA_017354095.1 Ktedonobacteraceae bacterium | reverse complement strand
CAGATCAGAAGGCATACATTCCCGGTGCTGTGGAAAACGGTCTCTTCCTTTTTTATTGTTCCAGATTATGAATAAAGAGCAAACTATGTATCGGATATTTATACGCTCTTCAGAAGCCCTGAAGCAGAGCGAAAACCCCTATAATGCACTGTTTGGCAATGGCGGCACAGCAAAAACTTTTCACTCACCTTTTCGTCTAGACATATTTCAGCAGGAGCCAGGTTCATGGAACAGGTAAATCACAAGCCTATGGGCCTGCGCAGTGAAAAGGTTGCCCGAGTTCTGGCCTGGCTATCATCCACCGGGGTGATTATCAGCCAGATGGGAAAAGCCGTTGACGATGACACGCCGCGTAAGCAAGTTGAACTGCCTTCTAGCCAGCACGATTCAGAAACCTTAACGATATCGCCAGGTGAAGCCACACCTGGCGCACTGCCTCCGGGAGAAGAGGATACCCTCCCGGATGAAGACAAAAGCCCTGTTGAAAGCGACAAAAAGCGCAAACCAGGGATGCCGGAGCTCACCAGGTGGCTCCGGCGCTGCTGGTATCCCGCTCATGAACCACTCGCACATACGCGAATGTTCTGGATCGCGATGGGGATCGTGACCATCGCAGTGATCAGTTTTTGTGCTTTCTTTATCGCGTATCTTCTCGCTCGCCATGACGCTTTGCAGACGACAGCCGAAGATTTAGGTATCATGGACCAGGCTATCTGGTCAACATTGCACGGTAACATACTCCATCAGACTATCTGCAATAGTATTTCCGACACGAACTGCTATAGTCCCGATGGCATCATGCGCTTTGCCATCCATGTGGAACCGATCCTCTTTCCCATCTCACTTCTCTATGCGCTCTGGCCAACACCCAAGACACTGCTCGTCGTGCAGACGCTCATTGTCGCCAGTGGGGCCTTCCCTGCGTTCTGGTTAGCGCGGCTGCGCCTGCGCAACGAACTGGCGGCGGTTGCCGTTGCCCTGTTGTACTTACTGTATCCAGCCCAACAACAGGCCACCGTTTTTGATTTCCACGCCGTGACGCTGACGGCAGCATTCCTGCTCTTTATGCTCTATTTTCTCTATACCCGCCGCACAGGACTGGTCTTCCTCTTTGCCATTCTGGCCATGGCCTGCAAGGAGGAAATCCCGCTTGTGGTGGCATGCATCGGGATATGGTCTATGCTGTTCCAGCATCGCTGGCGTAGCGGAGGCGCGCTGGCCCTGCTCGGCCTCGTATGGGTGGCTGTCCTGTATCTCTATGTAATTCCGTCGGCCAGTCCGACCGGCCATGCCTTGTTGGAGGGACGATATCAGCAGTTGGGTGATGGTCCAGTCCAGGTGCTGATTACGGTGCTGACCCATCCTATCTATATTCTGCGCACCTTTGTGCTTGAGCACGCCCACTCCTTCTATATCCGTCTGTTGCTGTCGCCAGCGGCCTACATACCGATCCTGGCCCCCTGGATCCTCGTAATGGCTGCACCTACCTTGGCGCTCAACCTGTTCAGCTCTTTCCCCAACATGTACAGCGGGCAGTATCAATACAATGCCGAAATTGTTCCTGTCTTGATCTTTGCCACGATCGAGGGCGTGCTGTTCCTGTGCTGGCTGATTCGCATAGCCATGAAGTGGCTGCACATTGTCAATATCGATATAAGTGTATACAGGCGGCCGCCAGCGGGTCAGAGCAGGGGATTACAGCTATCCAGCCAGTCAGGTACACTCCAGAAAGTGCTGATTGTCTTGTTGTTTAGCTTCATGCTCCTGTATGCCGCGCGCAATCAATACAAGGGGTATGATACCATGCCGTTTGCTCCAGAATTCTCCTGGCCTCAGGCTACCTCTCATACCATGATGGCATCGCAAATCATGGCAAAAATTCCGGCCGATGCCTCCGTGTCTGCGCAGACAACCCTGGTGCCACACCTGAGCGAGCGGCATAAGATCTATCAGTTCCCCTATGGCGATGATCACGCCGATTATATCATGCTCGATATCACCGCGAATCGCTATCCCTTTATCAGTCTGGAGAGCTATACGGCGGAGATTCAGAAGATTCTGGACAGTGGAACCTATGGGCTGGCCGTCTTCCAGGATGGATATGTGTTGTTCCAGCAGGGATTGCCGCCCCCGAAGCAGACCCCCGACTGGTTATGGACGATACCCGAAAAGGTCTCTCACTGATCGGTATCACTCTGTTAGGTTCACGCGGAGGAAGC
>JAFMRP010001265.1 GCA_017354095.1 Ktedonobacteraceae bacterium | reverse complement strand
CAGCTCTGGCTGTTTCGCGAGACCAGCAAGCGTGTTCCGTCGCGCTTCTAGTGCCTGGTTGAGTGCGGTGCCCTGGGCTTTCGCTTGCATGAAAAGTGCCTGGCTGACGGTAGCCTGCCGCTCGCTTCCCGCCGGATCACCAAGCAAGAAAACCAGGCTGATGGCAGGAATAATGGCGATACACATCAGCGCGAGCAGAAAGCGCACTTTGATACCCAGTCCGGTCTGTCGCATCAAGAGTTGAAGCGTAATAGGCGACGCTGCCAGGTCAGGTGCTCTCCACTCTCCATTCATGGCAGCCGGGAAATGGACTGGTGAAACATCGCCTGGCCGCTGATTTTGTGAAGTATTATTAAAATACTGCATTGACTTCCATGTCCTCTCAAAAATACTGTATTGACGAGAATAGAATAAAATGGATATTGCGTTTGCCATTAAAGCACATAATTGACTCCCCCACTATTATAGAGATAAAAGTAAATATATAGCAAGTTTTTAAGAAAGCAGTTTATACCATGAACATGAGTGTAAAACAATAAACTTATCCATTAAGATTCCTTTTGCTATAGTACAGAATTGTGAGAATTTGAGGCTTGTTTCTCAGGTACCTCTTTCCCATTTTGCTTTTTCCGACGTACAGAGCTCATTGACGAGGTTCTCTTCGATATGCCAGAATGAATACTATTCTGTCAATTAAAGGCGCTGAAATTCTTTTGGAGGTAACCTTGCAGCAAACAGAGAACCAATCATCCCTCCCCTGGCAGGAGCGATCATGGAATATCGGAACGGCTACCAATGTGCGCTCCGGCAAACGGGCCGTGGGCCTTATTGAGCACGGAACATATGCCGATGGCACGCCGCTCCAAAGCCCGGTACATGTACTGGTCGGCGCGCAAGAAGGCCCCGTACTCTACGTTCAGGCGGCGGTACATGGCAATGAGGTCAATGGCGTAGAGGTGCTGCGCCGGGTCGCGAGCAGTCTCGATCCCGAACTGATGCGCGGGGTGTTGATCGTGGTTCCCGTTGCTAACGGGCCGGCCCTTCTGATGCGTCAACGCCACAATCCTTTCGATAAAGAAGATATGAACCGTGTCTGGCCGGGCAAGCTCGGTGGCATGGCAAGCCAGCAGATGGCATATAGCCTTTATCAGCAGGCCATTCATCAAGCCCAGTACGTGGTTGATCTACATACCGCTAATAGCAACACCCTGCTGCACGTGGTCTACGGGCGCGGCGATGAAGCCAGTCGCAAACTGGCTGAGGTCTTTGGGCTGGAGGTTCTGCTAGAAGAAAATGTCGATGATGATTTGAAACAATCACGTTTCCTGGGCAAACTGCGCAATACGCTTACTGCTCAGGGGGTGCCCGCGATCACGCCGGAACTGGGGGGTAGCGACCATTTCGAAGAAGATCACATTGTGCTCGGGGTGCGCGGCGTCCTCAACGTAATGAAGCACCTGGGTATGCTCCAGGGCGCCATAGAGCCGCCCGATCGGCCGCAAATCACCCTCTACGGCTCGCATCTTGATCGCGTGCGCGCCAGTCTCGGTGGCATCTGGGTCGCCCAGGTAAAAGGAGGCGATCAGGTAAAACAGGGGCAACTGCTCGGCCATGTCTACGCGATCCGCACCTTTGAAACGGTGGAGCAGATCTTCGCGCCCTACGATGGTTATATTTTAGGCACCAGCGATCTGCCAATCGTCAATACCGGCGATAACCTGGTCAACCTTTGTCGCCTGGACGATAACTAATAGAGAGGCAGAGGAAACGCCATGCCGCAGGTTCGCATCCAGGTTCGTGTTCCCTTCGTCGATGTGGATAGCTCAGGTCGCATCCATTTTACTGCGATGCTGCGCTACATGGAGATAGCCGAACACGAGTTGGTGCGCTCGCTTGGCTTTCCTCGCACTACGACATTTCTGGATATTGGCTTCCCTCGTGTCCACGTCTCCTGCGATTATCACAGGGCCATAGGCTATGATGACGAGCTCACCGTAGAGGCAACAGTTGAACGCGTCGGTCGCAGCTCCTGGACCGTTGCGTTCACCGCCTACTTTACTCAGGAATTGAACGCCCAGGAGCCAGCGGAAAGCACGGCAACGGGACGCATGACCATCGTTGCCATCGACAAAACAACAGAACGAGCCCGGCCCATTCCTGAAGAGCTGCGCGCGGCCCTCAGTAAAGCCTGAACCTTCTTCCCCTCTTCCACCAGGGAA
>JAFMRP010001264.1 GCA_017354095.1 Ktedonobacteraceae bacterium | reverse complement strand
CAACAGTTGTTTGCTATGGGCAAAATCAATGGCCTCGGCGGCCTGCCGCAGATAGGATAGCCCCTCCTGAGGCGAGAGAGGCCCACGGACCGCGCGCAAACGATCACGCAGAGTCCCACCGCTAACATAAGGCATCACCAGGTACGTAATGACCTCATCACCGCGCTCTACAAATTCACCATAATCATACACTGGCAGCACATGTGGATGCTCCAGGGCAGCGGCCGCGCGTGCTTCACGCTCAAACATCTCCCGGTAGTCCCGCTCCTTCGCCAGCACTCCCCGCAATAACTTGATTGCTACCTGGCGCCTGAGTTGCGTATCGTCGGCAAGCCAGACTTCGCCCATGCCGCCACGACCTAGTAGCCGCGCCAACCGGTAACGCCCGATCATACGTCCTTGCACTTGTGTAGATTGCGTCATACGATCCTCCAGAGCACAATAGACGCCTCATTATCGTTGAAACTGGCCGCCAGCCATTGCCCATCTGGCGACCAGGTCAGCGTCAACGGATATCCCTGGATATCTCCGGCGCTGAGTGTACGTGAGGGGAGAATCGTGTTGGCGTTGCCATCCCACAGGTAGATTTTGCCATTTTTTGCTCCAGCTGCCAGGACGCTCCTGTTCGCTACCGGACGGATTGCGATGGTAGTAAAATCTGGAGCCTCCGATGGCATACCGAACTTGATTGGCTCATCGGGATTGTCCTTGAGATTCCAGCCCGTTACCACGTTGAGCGTGAGAGCATCGACCAGGGCGATGAGGCCATTATTATTGTATGTCCACGTCAGCGTCTGGACCGAGTTGCCGTAATTCTGGTCCTTTTTCCACAGCAATGCATGTGGCAGGCGGGGCTTCCAGACCACTTTATTGCCAGCGATCTCTGCTGTGCCAACGAGCGCACCCTTCGATGCCGCCAGCCCGATGCTTGTACCATCACGCGCGACCGCCAGGGCCTGGACACTGCTAGCACCAAGCTCCTTAGACGGTGAAAATACAGACAACGAATCAGGGATTGTTACCGGTGTAGGGCTGAGAGTCGGCTTCGTTATATCGAACATACTCAAATGCGACTTATCTGTGTCACTGGTGGTATACCAGCCTACGACCACGTATTTATCCTTCACCCAGACCAGGCCATTCACGTCAATACTCGGAATCTTGAAGCCTTTTTCCAGTCCGGGTGCCAGACCGCTCAGATCCGCTTTATAGATATCAATATAGGAGTGGTCGAAATCGAGATCGTCGTGTCCGTTGGCATATGCCAGGTATTGCCCATCCGGCGACCACGCCAGGCAGCTGCCGGTAACCCGAATCTCCTTACTCCTCTGGCTGGCATAATTGCCACCTTTTTGCTGCTGCAGCGCGTCAATATCCCACTGCTTGATCATGTAATCTCCACCAGAGGCCGAGGTTAGCATGTTTTTATTTGGCGACCAGATGAGCATATTCGCCGGCTTTACGTGCTCCCGCAGGATCATGGTTGGTGCATTGACATCCGGGGTGGGCGTTGGCGTCATTGTCTGCGTCTTTACAGGAGCTGGATGTGTACCAAACGCCTTCAACGCCCAGAATCCACCGCCTCCCGCAGCTGCCAGCGCCGCCACTACTCCTGTCCCTATCAGCACATTGCGGCGCGTCACATTGTTGTTCCGCTGCACCAGTGGCAGCGAGTCGACTGACCACCCGGTCGTTTGTGGGCTGGCTATCGCTTGCTGCTCATGCTGCACCGCTGTGCTATACGGGTCCAGCGAACGTTGAATCGCCTCGATAAACGCCGTGGCTGTAGGGAAGCGTTCGGTAGGACTTTTTGCCAGCCCGCGCAACAGAGCCTCCTCACAGGCTGGCGAGAGATTGGGATTGAACTGGCGCGGTGGCGGTGGGGTCAGCATCATGTGTTGTACCATCGTGGCATAGCTGGTCTCCGCGCTAAATGGTGGACGCCCTGTTAGCAATTGATAGGCAATCACCGCCAGGCTATAGTTATCGCTGGCGGCTACAGCCTGTCCCTTAGCCTGTTCAGGAGGCATGTATTCAGGCGTCCCAACACCGGCTCCTACTTGCGTCACTCCTTCAAGACTATAGACAATGCGCGCAATGCCAAAGTCCGCCAGCATCAGATAGCCATCCTGGCGCAACAACATATTGGCCGGCTTAATATCGCGATGGATCACCCCCTGCTCATGGGCATAATCAATGGCCTGAGCAGCCTGGGCGAGA
>JAFMRP010001263.1 GCA_017354095.1 Ktedonobacteraceae bacterium | reverse complement strand
GACGCAGAAGAGAATGAACGCCAGCCTTTCTTTTTCTCTCCAATTGACAAAAACTCAGTGAAAGCAGCCAGATGAGAAGCGGTTTTGTCCAGAAAATTTGTCCCGGTTCTCAAGATTCGGGGCAATGTTTCACGTTTGCGGGCCACACCGACTCACTTCGTGGGTCATTTACCAGCTGGAGCGCATGGCGCTGGAGAAAAGCGCCTGGACTCTGGCGACCGAGCGTTCCGCGCTGCGCCTGTTCTTCCAGGATCGCGCCTTGACTGACAGCATCGAGCTGCCCAAGCGCCGCAAAAGGGAGATCAAGCGCTCACGCCAGTCAGCGGTACGTGACCGACACATCAATCTCGATAACTGGCATCATGTGATCGATTTTTGCCTGGCCTGCGGACTGCGCCGGGAGGAGTTGCGTGATCTGTATGTGCGTGAGGTGTATCGGCGGGATCACGATGGCCAGCTGGTGGCGTTTGTTCGACACGGCAAAGGGGGTAAGGACCGGGAGGTTGCGGTTTTTCCAGGTCGTGAGGAGGCGGTCCTCTCGCAGATCGCAGGCCGGGATCCCCATGAGCATGTCTTTCCCAGGCTTTCCGGCTTGCTGGATATTCACAGCTATCGCCGCCAATTCGCGCAAGAGCTCTACGAATACTGCTCTGGTCGGACCCTGCCCCCGCAGAAAGACCGACTCCAGTCGGCCGATCTGGATCAGGATGCCGCGCTCTATGTGAGTCGTTGCTTAGGGCACAACCGCCCGGATATCATTTTTGGCCATTATCTCCATTGATGATCTCCAGCTGGAGATCTCGCTTGCACAAGGGGAGAGAGTTGCGCAAGGTGTTACCAGCTACAAGATAGTGGGCAATCAGATACTGCCCATAATTTGACGATAGACTAGATTTGACAAGCCAAATGAGCAGAAGTCGTGCTATACAGATATTTGCTGCACCTGAGCCTAAAGCCGTCAGGTAAGCGTCAATCTCGTTGCCACCACCGGATCTGGCGGGGAACTATCATCTCCTTCAGAGTGCATAGAAGCGTTGGAAACTTTCATTGACCCCTCACACCTCGTGTTTATTTGTACCTGGAAATAAATCCTGGCCAAATTGGTCACCCATATAATGACCATCTATGGGCTTTAAGCAAGGTTTATCCTGGATTGGTGCTGTTCAGCTTCCTTTAACGAGAGGCAAGTATCCTGGTCGCGAGTTCTCTTCTCCTTTGTGGCATGCTCTCGCAGATACGCACGCTCTTTCCAACGGACTGGTAGGTCAGGATATGCGTCATGCAGGACAAGATATGTGCGTCTTTCGCCGACTCGGATGAGTCGGTGCCATGCGCTCGCACTCGCGACGGAGCGAACGCCCGACACGCTCACATTGGGCCAGAGGGAGAAGCGAGCGGTGGAACCGGCAGATAGAGACTGACATCGTCGAAGACCAGGAGCTTCCCGTCGCACACTTCCTTGAAGCCACTTGGCAAACGCGCGTACTCGCGGAAGCCCAGGCGATGATAGACCCCCTCGGCACCTGTACCACCGCGCACTCCGACGGTCAGCAATTCGATGCCCCACGTTGCGGCTTGAGTCAGGGTTTCTGCCAGCAGGGCGCGGGCAATGCCACGGCCTTGATACTCGCCATCCACGACCACGCCAGTCCATTCAGCACGGTGCCGGAGCAGGCGGTGGGTCTCGCGTTTGAGTTCGGCGCTGCCGACGACGATTTCATCGACTTGGGCTACCAGATGGAGCCATTGGCCTTCTGCCATGCGAGCCAGATTGCTCTCGACCTGCTGCTGCACTTCTTCCAACGTGTTACGAGAAAAGCAATGAGTTTGCAAGTCAATGGCGTCCTCTCGACGCACAGGACGGATGATGACTGGGGAGCTAGGCATGTTCGGATACGTCTTTCTTCTTTCCTTTTCGAGTAATCACCAAAGACGAGTATACCAAAGGTTGACGAAAGAGACAAATGGGCCACAAAAAGCGTCCATGGTGACTACTATCATGGCCAAGTACTCTGTGAGAAAGCGCCTGCGCGTCAACTAGAGTCAAGACACAAACAGGTCTGCACTACTGCCAGCGTTTTATGTGCCGTGGATTTCTCTAAAAAACAGGTATTACCAGCAAAATGGAGGGCAAGATTTACGTCAAAAGGTGGATTCTGCGGTCAATTACTTTGTCCAGGGACATTATTTTCCCTCAAATGCATGATCATGTCAGATGGT
>JAFMRP010000278.1 GCA_017354095.1 Ktedonobacteraceae bacterium | reverse complement strand
ATCGGTTGTTTCGGTCAAGGAACGAAGCAGGTCTAGCCGGGTATCCCAGGAGGTTGAGAGCTGCTTCCAGAGATCGTCCCCTTCCGGGAGCGTGTTGATCAGTGTGGTGAGCACGTGGCGAAAGGTAGCGATCTCGCCGGGGGTATGATGGGGCGACAGTCCCTGGTGCAGCGCGTTTTCCCAGTGTGCCAGGGCCGGAACCAATTCGGCCTGAGATTGCCGTCCCGCCCCGGTCAGCCAGACACGCACGATGCGCCGGTCAGTGTCGTTGCGCCTGCGTTCGACCAGGTTCGCTCGTTCCAGTTGATCAACGAGCCAGGTGGTAGAGGTGGCATCGAGCTGGGCGCGTAACCCGAGGTCACGCAATGGCAATCCATCCTCTAACCAGAGCTGGCGCAGGAGAAACAGCTGCGAGGGCGTCAGGGAATGGCCGGACAGCGCTTGCGTATAAAATTTCGCCAGTTTGCGTGCCGCCGCTCCCAGTGCAAAGCCCAGTGGCTCCTCGCGATTTTCCCCTGCTTTATCATCTGTTTCCATTGCTCAGTTCCTCCTAATATAAATTATTTTAATTAGAAAGAACTGATTTGTCAAGGGGAGCGTCGCCGATCAGCAGCCAATGATCGCGTGTCCTGTCCGCATTGGCTCTCGGCACACTCCTGGATGCATGGTATACTCTCTCGAAAAAGCGATCCGCACGGATCAGTTCACGAGGGGAAATCAGCAGCATGCATATTCAACCAACGACCTTGCTGGGGAAACGGGCCGAGCTCGTTCCTCTGGAGGAGAGCCACATCGATGCCTTGTGGGAGGCGGGACGCTTCCCCGAGATCTGGTCCTGGTGGCCGGTGCGCATCAGGACCCATGAAGAGATGAAGCATCTGGTGCAGACGTTTTTGCACGCACAACACGAGGGACAAGCGTTTCCGTTTACGATCGTGGATCGAACCTGTGGGCAGGTGATCGGCAGCACACGGCTGCACAATATCTCGCATGCGAATCGCTCGCTGGAGATTGGGAAAACGTGGTTGACTCCTGCGGCTTGGGGAACGCATCTGAACACCGAGTGTAAATATGTGCTACTGCGCTATTGTTTTGAGACCCTGGAAACGCTGCGGGTCCAGCTCAAAACGGATGTCCGCAATGTGCGCTCCCAGCGGGCGATTGAACGGTTAGGCGCGGTGAAGGAAGGCGTGCTCCGACATCATTGGATCATGCCGGATGGACATGTGCGCGATTCGGTTCTCTACAGTATTCTGCTGGAAGAATGGCCCGCATGCAAAGTGCGCCTGGAACAACTCTTGCACGCTTCCTTTGGCGCTCAGAGATAACCGTGTGGCTCTACATGGGTGACGGCTGACCATCGATGGGAAGTTCTTATCTGCTGAGCTTAAATCGTTGCGCATCGCGTGGGGCTTGCAATTCCAAAAACGGTTGCGGCTCCAAGAATCTCGTCGTCTGATGTTGGGCGAAGATCTCGATGCTCAAGCAGCAGCCTATCGTGTTGGCTACCAGGACGCTTCTCACTTCAATCGTGAGTACAGAAGCTTCTTTGGCGTTCCTCCCATGCGCGACGTACAGAGGCTGCGAGGAGAAACACTTGTCTTCTCCTCACAATGAGAAAGATTGCACATTTTATGGATATCTTTGAACAACAATTGAAAGCTTATATTCAGGAGCAGCAGATCGAGGCTGAGCATCTATCGTTCGATCAACCCTGCCATTCAGTTGCGGAGGCTGCTCGTGCGGTCAATGCATCTCCGCAAGAGCTTGTGAAAAACATTTGTCTTCTCGATAGTGATGGCCAGCTCATTACTGCTATTGTGAAAGGCGAAGATCGTGTGAGCGTTTCACGGATTGCTAAAACATTGCAGAGAGAGGGGCTTCGCCTGGCGACTCCAGAGGAGATCCTGGGAAAAACCGGCTATCCGTGCGGCGGGACGCCCTCATTCGGGTATCAGGCGATGTTCCTGATTGATCCTAAGGTGATGGAGCGGGAGATGGTCTTTACAGGGGGTGGTAGTGAGACTTCCCTGGTTAAGATAAGAACCGAAGAGCTTGTTCGCGCTAATCAAGGGACTATACTTCGCATTCGCCGGTAATGGGGCCACGATATGATTACTGGCAAATACGGAGAATAGTCCCTTATCTATGTTTAAAGGTTCAACATCCGCGTTTAGGATGGCTTTGAGGCTTGCTTCATCGTAAATGATCAGGCAACTGATCCACTGATGCTGTTTTGAGTTCTCCCGCACGTTTGTAGGTAGCAATAATCACGCCACTGGGCGAAGCTTGAGATTCTACCAGGGTATAGGAAGCGGGAGGAGTTCCTTGATCAAACAAGCGTTTTCCCGTCCCGGCTGTCACAGGAAAGATTTTGAGCCAGAATTCATCGATCAGATCATGTGCCAGTAATGTCTGAATGAGATTGCCACTCCCATGCACTTGCAAGTCGGGGCCATCCTGTTGTTTGAGTTTCTTGATTTCATCCACAACATTGCCCTTGAGGAAGACCGACTTTTGCCATTCATGGGTGGTAAGCGTATGAGAGGCAACGTATTTGGTGGCTTCATTGATTGGATTTTTTCCCCCCTCAGCCTGGGGCCAATAGGTTGCAAAGATCTCAAAGGTTTTTCTACCTAATAAGAGATCAAATGGCTGGCTCATCTGCTCTCCCATGATCTTGCCAACAGCATCGTCAAAGTAGGGAACCGCCCACCCTCCGCGCGTAAAGTTCCCACTGGTATCTTCTGTTGGCCCACCAGGCGCCTGCATAATGCCGTCAAGTGTTACGAACGTGAGGACGATAATTTTTCTCATCAAATTTCCTCCTTTGTGTGCTAAAGCTTTCAGGTAGAGAGATTCTACATCAGTGGGAAGATGCTGTCTTGAATAAAAACGACAGGGCCGCCTTTCGAGAGGAAGAACGATTGCCAGGGAGATAGAGAATCCTGGCCTCCTTCGTATAGACATGATAGAGAGCCAGGATTCTTAAAATGCAGGCGATGATCGCTAGGAGCGTGGTTGGAAGGTAATGGGGAGCGATCGGATGACGTAGACGAGGCCCGCGCGTACGAGGATGGGCACATCGGGTACGCGTTGGAGCTGTTTGAGCTGCTCAAGCATCATTGGCAAGAGGATGCGAGCTTCCAGGCGGGCCAGTGGTGCGCCGATACAGAAATGGATGCCATGCCCAAAGGTAAGGTGTTTATTGGGTTGCCGGCGGATATCCAATCGTTCGGGATCTGTAAACGCGGTTGGATCATGATTGGCGGAGGCATTCCATGCCTGAACGATTGCATTCGCAGGAATGCGTTGTCCGCCCAGTTCGACTTCGGCTTTGGTGCGACGGAGGATGAACCAGACCGGTGGTAGATAGCGCAAAATCTCTTCAATAGCTGATGGCATGAGATCTGGATCCTGGAGAAGTTGTTCATGGATAGCGGGATACTCAGTAAAACAATAGAGCGCGTTCGCAATCAGATTTTTAGTGGTTTCCTGGCCAGCTCCAAGGAGCAGGAGACAGAACTTCACCAGGTCCGGCTCGCTCAAGCGAGTTCCGTCAATCTCCGCAACACTCAGATCACTCAGAAGGTCAGAGCGAGGTGAGCGGCGCCGGGCGGCGAGGAGATCAGTGAAGTAGTTATACATTTGCTGTTCCGTAGTGCGTAACGAGCGCATGGCCTGTTCGCGTGTTTGTATGGCTGGCTCGCCCTCCGGACCACGAGCCCAGCGGCGGAATATATCCCAATCTTCGTCGGGGACGCCAAGCAGGGCCGCAATCGCTTTTGCAGGCATGGGGAACGCGATATCTGAGACGACATCCATGCGGCCTTGAGGCAGAACGGCATCGAGTAGTTCCTGAGATATCCGGGCAATACGTTCTGAAAGAAGATTGACCGCGCGAGGGGTAAACGCCACATTGACCAGATTGCGTAATTTGCGGTGGTCGGGTGGATCTTTCGCAACGATGGTGTCGCTGAGGAAAGACTCGTCGGAGAAGCCTGGCACGGCTTCTGAGGAAAAGACATTATAATCTGTTAGTACTTGATTGACATCGTCATAACGGAAAACCTGCCAAAATTTTGTTTGCTCATCGTAAAAAACGGGCTGCTCCGCTCTCATCTTCGTAAACCAGTCAAAGTGCTGGCGTGTGTCCTCAATCGGGTGAATCTGGAAGAGTTGTAGAGCTCGTGTTGGTTGTGCTGGTTGTTGCATAGGTCAAACATTCCTTCACAAGGGGCGAAAAGGTGACCGGGTAGCTGAGCCTCTTCGCCTGAAGCGACGCTTTCAAGTGATTTGCGCGATGCAATACGGTTCGTATCGTGAGCAATGTTTTTGTCAGCTAAAACGCTGACTCTCACGTTCAAACTTTAAACGAGGAAGTACAGAATGTCAAGGAGCCATATAGATATGACGTGCTGGAGAGGGGCAACGGTGGCGCGTTGTTTGCCAGGAATCGTGATATGATGAAGGTTAGCAGGAAAAATGCAGAAGGAGAAAATGTATGTCGAAGGAACGACCGTTCCGCTTTGGTGTGGTCACAGAGAGTACACCGTCGCGTGAGCAGTGGATGGCGCTGGTGCGTAAAGCCGAGGACCTGGGCTATGCCACATTCTTGCTCGCAGATCACTTCGTGAATGAGTTTCCCCCGCTAGTTGCCCTCATGGCGGCCGCAGATGCGACGAAGACGCTGCGGGTCGGGAGTTTTGTGTTTGACAACGACTTTCGTCATCCGGCGCTGCTCGCCAAGGAAGCAGCGACCCTTGATCTGCTGTCCGGTGGCCGTTTCGAGCTTGGTATCGGGGCGGGATGGCACCAGTCCGAATACGAGCAAGCTGGCCTCCCCTTTGACCGTGCGGGTGTGCGTATCAGTCGTCTGGAAGAGGCTGTACATATCATCAAGCAGTTCTTCACAGAAGAGGCGGTCACCTTTGCCGGCAGTCACTATACCATCACAGGGCTCAAAGCTTTCCCCAGACCGCTTCAGCGTCCCCATCCACCCATCCTCATGGGAGGTGGTGGCAAGAGGCTCTTGACACTGGCAGGGCGAATGGCCGATATCATCGGCTTGCATCTCAAGGCGAATGAGGATGGAACGGTTGATGCCTCCGAGCGCACTGAGGCCGCTCTTGCGCGGAAGGTAGAATGGGTGCGGCAGGCCGCGGGGGAGCGCTTCACGGACGTGGAGCTAAATATTCTCTCCCCGAGGGTGATCATCGCTCAGGATCGGCAGCAAGCGGCGGAGCAGTACATTCGTGAGAGTGGACGATCGGATATAACAGCGGAACAACTCTTAGCTAATCCATATATGCTTATTGGAAGTGTTGAGCAACTCACTGAACGCCTGCAGCGACAGCGCGAGCAGTTTGGCATCTCGTATGTTGTGATCGATGCTGATTACATGGAGGTATTCGCGCCAGTGGTTGCTCGCCTGGCAAACACGTGAACGTAGTGTTAGTATGGCACGGTTGTTTCGTCAACTCTTTAGCGAGTTACGCGTGTGGGGGTAATCCGAATGGCCTGGCTGTATTCCCTGGCCATCTGTTCCGGAGTTGAGCCAATCTCCTTGAGGCCGTTTTTGTACTTCTCGACATAGGCGGGGAGCGTGGCATCGGCTGTTCCTGGCGCAAGCAGCGTTGCTGTGCCCTCGATGGTGATTGGATCATCGCCTTTGTGGGTGTCATCCAGAGCCAGAATCACGTGTGCATTGTGTTGTAGATTGCGTATTTTCTGCGTTTTGGGCATGCTAAAGATCAGGAACGATTCGCCATCCCACAGAAACCAGACGGCGGCTGCGTGGGGGCGTCCATCGGGACGGACCGAGATCAGCCAGACGATCGGGTGTTTGCGCAAGTGGTGATCAATATGTGCGTCTCGCTCTTTTGTGAGATCCAGGAAAGCAGGCATATTGTGTTTCCTTTCGTATTGATGAGGTCGCTTCGGAACCTGTCTCTTGGCACTTCGTTTCTATATACATCACAACACCGGGTTAATCTTTTTCATTCCGGGCTTACTGCTTTGTCACGCGAATCTGGACAGTGTGCTGTCTGATGAAGTTTGACGAATTCCTATGGTACAAAGATGGCGGAGGGGCCGGAATCGATCGGACGCGACCCGGCCCCCCACAAGGGAGGGCCCTACAGTTCCGATGGGCGCGAGGCAGGAGAGGAAAGGTGAGTAGAGGGTGGTGGGAGGCCTACGGGCTCTCGCTCAAGCGAGTCACTGCTCTGGGATTGGGTCGGGTCAGCAGGTGGCAGCCCTGGCCGATGGGGCTCGCCCGCTGTTTGTATACTACCAGAATTTGTTTATGTTTATGCAATGGCGTGAGGGGAAAGTGCGCAGGAGAGCATCAGCCCTCCTGCACCTCGTGCTATCGCTGTTGTGTTATTGCACGATGACGGTGAGGTTCATGCCTCCATGTATGGTGCAGTAGAGTTTGAAGGTGCC
>JAFMRP010001262.1 GCA_017354095.1 Ktedonobacteraceae bacterium | reverse complement strand
CAGTATACCGCTCGACTCCTCCAGAAGAGTACCATGTCTCCAGGCTGCCAGATGGCCGCGTGGTCAAAGGCTCACGCCCACAGCAGCGCCGCCAGGCACGCTTCTGGGCCGATATTGCCGAAGACACGCAGGCATTGCTTGAACCAACGCAGGAGCCAGAGAGCCAGCCGGAGCCCATTAACAACAATCCCACCACCAGAAAGCAGCGCGCGAAATCAGCAGCCAGGAAGCGAGATCGGGCAGTGCAGCAGACAGGTGGAAACATTCCCAGGCCCTCACAGAAGGGCTTTAAGTGGCCCACAACTTAATATATAATGCACACACTGACATAGAGATGATCCAACACGTCTGGAGTGGCTCAACATGTTATACCCTGGCTATCTGAATCTCTACGAAAGTGGTGTGTTAGCGGAACGTGCCGCGGCAGCGTGGGAGATTTTGCGCAGTTGCACTATCTGCCCCCAAAACTGCCGCTGCAACCGCATCGCAGGCAAGACTGGCGTCTGCCGCTCGGGTACAGAGGCCATTGTGGCCTCCTGGAACGTTCACCGGCGCGAGGAGCCGCCCATTAGCGGCACACGCGGCGCCGGAACCATCTTCTTCGGCTACTGCCAGGCACGCTGTACCTACTGCCAGAACTTCTCGCTCAGCCAGGGTGGGCTGGGCCACCGCGTCGGGCCTGAGCGGCTGGCGGATATGATGCTCTACCTGCAGAAGAAACGCTGTCATAACCTGGACCTGGTGACGCCCACGCACTTCGTCCCTCAGGTCCTCACCGCGCTGGTAATCGCCTGCGGGAAGGGATTACGCCTTCCCCTGGTCTACAACTGTGCCGGCTACGAAAATCTGGAAACCCTGAAGCTACTGGATGGCGTGGTAGATATCTATCTGCCCGATGCAAAATATGCTGAAAACCAGCATGCGCTCCGCACATCCAAAATGCCCAGGTATGTCGATCATAACCAGGCAACACTACGTGAGATGTATCGCCAGGTCGGGCCGCTGCAGTTCGATGAAGAAGGCATCGCCCGGCGCGGCCTACTGATTCGCCACCTCGTCATGCCCGAAGACATCTCTGGCACACGCGAGGTCCTGCGCTGGATCGCCACAGAACTGGGACCCGATACGCCCATCAGCCTGATGGATCAGTATTTTCCAGCCTGGAAGGCCATCAATGATCCAGTACTGAAACGCCGCCTGACCTGGGCCGAGTATCGCTCAGCCCTCGAAGCGCTCGACGAGTTTCAACTCTCGGCAGGCTACGTGCAGGAGGACCTACTCGAACTGGATACCACATCTGATATATAATAAGGCTCAGGCACGCCTAGCACTGGTTGGACTTCACACACTATAATCTGTTTAGAGGGATATCTCAAAACATCGAAGAGAAGTGGCGTAGGGGCCAGCTCCCTTGCGAGCTTCTCTTTTCATATAACTGAATGTCTCTTTTAAAAAGATAACGTGTGGCGTGCAAGAAAAAAACACGCGAAATGGAGAGTTCGATTATGAATGCTGCGGCCACGTTGAGCCGGCTCTTCGCTGGTATTCAGTCTGATCTTGAGCAGGTGGATGTTCTTTTTCAAGAACGCGCCACATCTGGACTTGATATCCTCAATTCAGCATCAATGCACGCACTTGCATCGCCAGGAAAGCGTCTGCGCACCGCGATTACCCTTCTCGCAGGCAAACTTAACAACTATCGTTTCGACAAACTGCTGCTGCTTAGCGTGGCCTTCGAGATGGTGCATCTTGCATCGCTCATCCATGACGATATTGTTGATGAAGCGGCAACCCGGCGCGGCAAACCTACGGTCAATGCTATGTGGGGTGATAAAATCGCCATCCTGCTTGGCGATTACTATTTCGCCAAGACCGCGGGCCTGATCGCCGATATTGAAGATCCTCGTATCGATCACCTCTTTTCGGATACTGTAGCAACCGTCTGCGAGGGCACGATTCTGGAAATGATGACCGCCGGGCGGATTGATCTTTCTGTCGAGACCTACTATGAAAAAATCAGACATAAAACCGCCGATCTGATTGCCGCTTGCAGCAAGGGGGGAGCTATTGTAAGCCAGGCCTCTCCACAAGAGGTTGAGCTGCTCCATAACTATGGCCTATACCTTGGTGTCGCCTTTCAGATCACTGACGACATTCTGGACTATACCGAGGATCAATCGACGACTGGCAAGCCCGCCGGCAATGATCTGCGCCAGGGTATG
>JAFMRP010001261.1 GCA_017354095.1 Ktedonobacteraceae bacterium | reverse complement strand
CAGAGTTGATTACATCAAGCCTCAAATGTTCTACCCGGCGAATTTATATTTGGGCAGGCCTTTGACATCTGTTTTGACGCGGAAGAGATCGCCGGACAAGGGGTATTGCGCGCGCTGCTCGGAGCTTAGATCAGCACCGGAAGAGGTGATATATAGCTCGTCCAGGCTGGGTCCGCCAAAAACACAACTGGTGGTCCGCAGCGCCGGCACCTCAATCACGCGCTCCACCTGACCATCGGGAGCGTAACGCACAATTTTCGCTCCGTTCCAATAAGCGCTCCAGACATACCCCTCGCTGTCAACCGCGAGACCATCTGGCCCGGCAGCTTCCTCCAGCGGCGTCTGGACAAAAACGCGCCGGTTGGAGATCGTGCCTGTTTCGGCATCGAAATCATAGACGTAGGTCACATGAGGTGACGTATCGGTGAAATACATGAGCGTATTGTCCGGGCTCCAGCCGATGCCATTGGAGATACTTATCCCCGTCTCCATCTTGTGGACCGAACCATCGGGATCAAGGCGATAGAGCGATCCAGCCGGGGGACCAGACTCAGAGATAGCCATCGTGCCCGCCCAGAAGCGGCCCCGGCAGTCAACAGCCCCATCATTGAAACGGTTGCCCGGCTTATCAGCCTCGGGATCAGCGATATATTGCAGGGTGCGCTGCTGCTCATCCCAGAAAGCAAAACCGTTTCGAGTCGCCATGACGAAGCCTCCCGAGGCCCGCAGTGCCATGACGCCAATCGGCACACCAACGTTAAAGACCTCATGTGTGCCCGACGAAGGATTATAGCGGTGGAAATTATGCGCATTGATATCTACCCAGTAGAGAACCTGCCCATCACTATCCCAGACAGGACCTTCACCAAGCTCGTTTTTTACCGGCAAAATATGTTCCAGGCTGGCCATGATCAATCCTCCAATCTTACTTCTACGGTCAGTGTAAACGATTGCTTGCTGGCGACATCTTATTATATCATCCAGGTAGCAAGGACTATGGAGAGACGGGGGCAGATCTGTAGGGGCAAGGGGCGGTGAGGCTGCTGGGCGGGGCCCTTGAGGTTGCCCACGCACCCTCTGCCTCCTCTCCCACGGACATCTCGTATGACTGTACTAATCTACTGAGGAAACAACGAAATGCAGATGACAGATATCTTTCAGCTCTCCAGCGAGGAGCTCCAGGCACTGCTGCACGGTGAAGCGGCGGTAATACCAGAACTGGCGGGTAAGACGCCACAGCAGCTGCGCGCTCTGCCAGCAGCATCGATGATCCTGGACCATTGTGGAACGCTAATGGACGGAATCGAGCACATTCCTCAGACCGGCTATTCCGCCTATCGTCTCTTCAAACGCTATGGCGAGCGTAAAACCTTCGAACGACCGTACCTGCTGAAACGCGCCAACCTGGCCGCCGCGGTGACGCGCCTGCTATTGGGCGAAACAGAGACCCCAGCAGGTACGAGCTTAAAAGATCTCATTCAAGATTATCTCTGGAACATTTGTGAGGAGAGCAACTGGATTCTGCCAGCGCACGAGGAATTTAATATCATCGATCTATTCGTGGCAGAAACGGGCTATCAGCTCGCACTCACCCTGCATCTGCTGGGCGAGACGCTCGATGGCGAGGTTCGCAGCCGCGTGCGTGCCGAGATCGAGCGGCGCGTCTTCGACCCCTATCTACGCTTCTACAGTCTTCACCGCTGGTATAAGGGTCCAAACAACTGGACGGGCGTTTGCAATGGTGCGGTCGCGGCCACGTTCCTGCTGCTGGAACCGGAGCAGCAGCGCACAGCGCAGGCGCTCAAGCTGGCGCTGGCCGGACTGGAAACCTACCTGGACCGCGCATTCGAAAAGGATGGCACCTCCACCGAGGGCGTTGAATACTGGCAGTACGGCCTGACCTACTTTATCATTCTGGCCGAAATGCTCTACTCGCGCAGCCAGGGCGTACTCAACCTGCTCGGATCGCCACTGATGCAGAAAATCGCGGTCTATCCCGCCGCGCTGCAGCTGACCGGCTCCAACTGTGCCAGCTTCGCCGATTGCGATGAAGAAGTATTTCTCAGCCATGGTCTGCTCAGCCGCCTGGCACTACGCACGGGCCAGCGGGCACAGCTACAGCTCATGCCCCGGCAGTTGCAACCTCTGAACCGCACCTCGCTGGCCTCGCTGCTGTGCGATCTGCTGTGGTGGGACGGGCGCTGGCTGGAGACCTCCGCGCCGCA
>JAFMRP010000277.1 GCA_017354095.1 Ktedonobacteraceae bacterium | reverse complement strand
TAAGCACCAGGGCCAGTAATACCTGGATAAGGAGCAATGGCCAGCGCAGATTGCGCTTCTGTGAAAATGTGAAGCTATACCAGTAAATGCCGAGATGAAGCACGGTCAACAGGACAAAAGCGAGAGCGGTGATATCAGGATGGGTTGGTGCGTGTTCCCAGTAATAGACGAGATAATTCCAGGTGGTGAAACCAATCCAGAGCGATACGAACCAGCAGAGGGGGCGTATGCCACGAAAAACCGTCATGACCTTCCTCCTCTTCATTAACCGTTACCAATGAATTACCCCTCTAGCGGGATCATAGTATGCCAGGGTAGTGAATACTTCTGCTTTTTTATTATACCATCTCGGTTTTTTTGCACTATTGGCGAAAGTGACAGTGGCGCTATCACTGGCGAAAATGGCGGTGCACAAACGGACGTAGCGGGGGAAAGAGCAGAGCTGGTACACTGCTGAGGTCTCTATCCTGTTGCGCACACTCTTTCTGCCTCTGAGGGGTAGAGGAAGTGTACCAGTTGGGGAGGCACCATCCCGTCGTCTCGCGCACCAGATGGGAGTGATAAGGGATCTGTTACGAGAGTTGTTTGCGCGCGGGCCTCTGTGTTTCCTGCTGGGAGAGGCATTGGTTCTACTGGGCAGCAGGCTCGGGCAGGTCTGGATCAATCAGCTTGGCCTGATCATCCTGATCGCCAGTACTGGTTGTTTCACCGGCTGGGGCCTGCGCTGGCTGGTGGCATGGCAACCGGCATTCGAGCGCGTGAGGAAATTGATACCGCGTTTGAGCTGGAGTGTGATCGGGCTTGGCTGGCTACTCTATGGTATACGCCTGCGGGATTTCTTCCTGCTCGTCTTCTTGCCAACCCCAAGTCCGCCAACACGGGAACCATCCTTGATCGAAATGTTGCTGGGCACGCTTTTACCCATTGTAGGGATCGTCATTGTCGTAATGATGAATGCTGATATCCTGGCGATGCCGTTGACCAGGCTCCTCCGACGTGTCAAGAGCCTGGCGCCGATCAGCCGTACCAGCCTGGCCTATCCGCTGACATTCCGTTTTCGCACTGGCGTCACGATGGCGCTACTCAGCCTGGTAGTTTTTCTGATCTTGCTCCTGGTGACAAATAATCTGGGCGCAATTCAGGAAGCCCAGGTAGAACAGCGCACAGGCAATTTTCACCTGCTTTTTGGACTGGTGGATAAGCCGGACCTGGTATCAGATATCAAGAACCAGCCAGTGCTACGAGAGGAGATCGCCGAAGTCGCGGTAATGCACCCACTGCTGCCCTTGCCCGAAGGCGATCAGGAGGAGGCACAACCAGCGCGTGTGATGCTGCGAGGGCACCCGGTACAAGCGACCAGTGACGCACCAATAGTTGTTGATAACACCTTTCTAGCAACAAATACCATGCCTCTGATGGCACACGCACGTGGTTTTACCACGGATCGGCAAGTCTGGAACGCAGTGAGAGATCACCAGGGGTACGCCGTCATGCAATATGACACGCAGCTCGTAGGGCTGCCTACGAGCCATGGTTTTGAGCCTTTTACCATCAACATTCCCCGCGGGCCTGGTTCTGACGCGGCATTTCAGCGAGTGACAGTGATCGGACTTGTTTCCAATAACACCTACTGGCGGGCCATTTATCTATCTGACCGCACAGGCCAGCAGATTGTGCAGCCGCCATTTTTGCGCATCAAGCAGTATCTCATTCGGGTACGACCGGGCTTCAGCGCAGCGCAGATCGCGCAACTGGCCTACCAAGCATTCCCTATCCCGGTAATCCCAGTAGTATTAATCCTGGCCGGAAGTTACCTTGTAGCGTTTGTGGCCACGTTTCTACCCTCGCGACAGGCCTCACGCGTCGCTCCAGCAGAAGCATTACGCTACGAATAGCAAGAGAGATGAGTGATATTGTCATTTTGACAGGAGAGCAATATGTTAGAAAAAGAAAGACGAAAACAAGCATCAGAAATAAAAGAGGAAGCATCTCTACAGAACAAGCCGCAGTGGCGCCCTGGCAAAAAAATCTCCACACTGCTACTGATCGCAGGACTGGTAGTCATCCTTGGAGGGATCTCCTTTACTATCTGGCAGGTTGTAGTGCAGCAAGGCACTATTGGGAGTTCTGGTAATGTATCGGGCACAGATGGCGATAAGAGCGCAGGGAACCTCCCCGTTCCTCCAGCCTACTGGGAGGTTATTCAGAGCGAGATGGCTCAAGGGTTACATCTTTCGCGTACGCAGGTCCAGGGGAAGCTGCGCACTGGCACCAATAACGGAGCCAATCTTTCTGGATCAGCTCCACAACCTCGAATTGCAAGCCCTACAGAAAGCCAGCGATAAGATGGTAAGTACGCACACCTGGACGCAAGCACAAGCCGATGACAACATGTCGCGCTGGCGTAGTAAAGAGCCATCGAAGTTGAACGCCAGCTTCGAAGAATGGCTCCTTGGAGAATAGGTATGTTGTGGGTATCAGCGTTTTACAGCGGTGATCAGGGATGCACCGGGAGTAAGGAGGCGATGGGCACGTACACGTGTCATGCCAAGCTTTTCCAGCCACTTTTTTACCGTCGGGAATGGATAGCACGTCCCGCCAATTGTACGGACGGTCAGCGCCATAAATTGTACCATGAGAGACGATAGGTGCGAGCCGTGCGTCTGGTCCGTCACCTGGTCCAGAAAGATCAGCTGCCCGCCTGGTCTGAGCGCGCGTACCACTTTCGCCAGCACTGCCTGATTGACATCCGCGGGCAAGAGGTGTGCTATATGAAAATATA
This sequence comes from Ktedonobacteraceae bacterium, assembly GCA_017354095.1. Taxonomy (GTDB): domain Bacteria; phylum Chloroflexota; class Ktedonobacteria; order Ktedonobacterales; family Ktedonobacteraceae; genus Bu33. Next base: position 3,670 of record JAFMRP010000277.1, on the reverse strand, counting down.
GAGCCACATCGTAATCGGTCGCCAGCAATGTGGGGAAATCGTCGCGGACAATATCAGAGCCGATAAAGCTGATACGCTCCTCCAGGTGTAGTTGAGCGGCGGTACGTTGTCCCGCCTCAATGCCGGGCTGCAGATCGAGAACGGTCGCGTGCAGGTGGGAATAGTGGCGACAGAACAAAGCGCTAAAGCCGGCGTGCGAGCCGCCAACGTCAAGCAGATATTGCGCGCCCGCCGGCAATCGTACACGGTGTATAATCTCATCTCCCAGAGCGAGAGCCAGCGAAGCAAGCCCAGCATAATGGCGAGCCAGCAAACGTTGCGTTTCTGGTGAACTGGTATCCTCCTCATAGGGCATACGCATCATCTGTTGATTGGTACGAACCAGCCGGGGCAAGTGCTCCCAAAGAGCAGCGATATCCGGACTATGAATAACGTAGGGAGCGATATTCGTGGGAGAGTCGTGCAGCAGCCAGCGTCGTGCCATGTGAGAGTTGCGATAGCGCTCACGGCGTTGCCGCAAATAGCCAGCTGAGACAAGGAGTCGTAATAGTAGTTCCAGGCCCTGGGGATGGCACTGCAGTTCAGATGCCAGGTCGGACAGGGTCATTTCACGTCTACCCAGGGTATCAAACACGCCGAGATCGCAGGCCGTAACCAGCACATGTGCTATACCAGTAGCCAGTAGTTCATCGAACAGCGGAACAGGCAACACATTCAGGCGAGCGAGTATATATTCTAATGGTGTCAGACGTAATGGCATCAGGTAATCACCCCCGACAACCAGCCCGCGGCCAACACGAGGCAGATCATCACAACCAGGTAGAAATAAAGTTTACGCGTTTGCCTGGGCTTACGTGGTCCAAAAAAGGCAAACATTGCTATCACAGCCACGCCAGCCACGGCCAGTGCTGGAAGTAGTATCCAGGCGCGATCAGGCAGTTGATAGAGCGCACCCTGTACCGCGATCAGCACCATACTCAGGAGAATGAGCAGCGGGCAGATCAGAAACGATCGCCGCACGCCCAGAGCCACCGCCAGTGTACGTGCGTTTTGTCGTGCATCCTCCTCAAGATCAGGCAGCGAGTTCGAGAGATTCAGGGCCACGCCCAGCAGAGCAGCGACGGGCAGTAACCAGAAGAACATCGGCAGCTCCCGTCCCATAGCAACAAATGCATAAAGGGGGATCAATGGCATTGCCAGCGCGAAGACCACGCCACTCCAGGGAGTTGCCTTCAGCCGCAGATTATAAGCCATACCCAGAGCCAGGTAGAGCAGAGAAACGAGCAGGGCCAGCGGCGGTAATGGCAAAAGGAGCAGCAGCATTACTATGATCAGGAGCAGTCCGAGAACCAGGGCTTCTCCAGGGTGAATCAAGCCACGTGGAATGGGCTTCCCCGGTTTGGCAACGGCATCTAGATGGCGATCACAATAATCATTGAGCACAGCGATTGAGAGTTGCATCGCCATATGGGCAGCAACGACCAGGCCCAAAGTGCTCCAGGCCAGCGCTGGCCAGCCAGCCAGCAATGCGAATAGCCCCACCGCAACAGTGTGAAAGAGCATTGGAATCGGGTGGATTAATAGCAAAAGACCCAGAGTAATCATAGAGAAACGACGTTGTTTCATGCATCCCTGCTTCGTATGTCTGTAACAGGTTACCGTACCGGCAAACGCTCCATCATATGCTTAAACCATTCCGTGCGGCGCATTTCATGGCCGGCCAGAGCAAACGTAATCCAGAGGCCGAGAATAGTGCCAACCACCCAGAGGGCAAGCATCAATGTGCCGCTATTTACCGAAGATAAAACTTGCAGGAAAGAGAGGAAAGCAAGTGACAGGGCATCATGCCCATTAGCAAACGGCAGGACCGCGCGTAGAGAAGGCTGGCCCATAATCACGCCCAGAGTGGTAATGGTAGCCAGCAGAACTGCTGCCCCTAATTCGCGCAGTGAGGGGCGCAGTGGATCGAACGAAGTGCGCCCGGTATACTGTGGCGTCACAGCCACGCGCTGCATAATATTGCGTGTCAGGTCAGATGGCTCAGCGACCATTTCCATAGTATGCAGGGCCTGTTCAACCTGTGCCATGCGCAGATATTCGCGCTGGCAAGACCGACAGTTTCCAAGATGCCGTTCTAATGCTCGTATCTGATCCAGTGTTAATCGCTGATCCAGATAGAGTTGTATCTGCCGATCAGCTTTAGAACAATCCATGAAGCTAACCTCTCGTTTTCCAATCGTGTTCAAACGCCTCTAAACGTTCTCTGAGAAGGTTGCGCGCCCGAAATAAATGCGTTTTAATAGTACCGATGGGAACCGTTAAAATTTCGGCCATCTCCTCATACGTCATTTCCTGTAAATGGCGCAGTACCAGAACGACTCGATACTTAGCTGGCAAAAGAGAAAGCTGTTCGCGCACAAGTTCCTGGTTAGCTCGTGTTTCGATTGCAGTGCTTGTATTTGTGCTTTCCAGGCGCTGATCCTCTTGTACTGCTTCGTGCAGAGCTTTTTCGCGTTTACGCAGCTCAAGCTGTTTCAAACAACAATTGTACGCGATGCGATATAACCAGGTGGAGAAGCGTGCGTCACCACGAAAAGAGGGCAATCCTTGCCAGGCAGCGAGAAACGTTTCCTGTGTAGTCTCATTCGCCTCTTCATAATTCTGTAGCATGCGAAAAACGAGATTAAAAACTCGCCGCTGGTGTAGCTGCACCAGGAGCGCGAAGGCATCTTGATCGCCTGTCTGGCTGGCAGTGACGAGCCCGGCTTCATCCGCATCGACGGGAGATGAAGTGACATTAGGGAGAGATATCCCTATACTTTGTGGTGGCTGCAACAAAAACTCACTCATAGTAATCACTAATATTTCAGAGGATAAATCAGCGAAGAAAGTTTCAGCGAAACATCTATCCTGATAGGTGTATCATAACATACGGCAAGTCGATACACAAAGAGGGAAAAGAACATGTCCATAAATGCTATCACCATCCTGATCGGCTGGGTCATTGCCCTGGCAATCTTTTTTGGTTTCATCATATTACTGCGCTACCTGGAACACCAGGAACGTATGGCTTTGATCGCGCGCGGAATTGATCCTGACAAGGGGCAGAAAGGGAGGCGTAACCGTGGGCTGTTACGTGCAGGATTGATCACCATGATGGTCGGGTTAACGTTGACTATTGGTCTTTACCCGATTGGTTTCATTCTACCGCCCAACTTTACCACTACGCCTCTACACCTTGGTCCCTGGTTGTTGCCTGGTCTGATCCCTTTTGGCGTTGGCCTAGCGTTGACCGTCAGTTACTATCTGGAGCAGGCGCCATCGTCACCGATTAGTGAGGAGCGGGAGAACAAAGTCATTTCGCTCAGCGATCATCTGGACAAAGAGAGGAACGAAAAAAGCTAGCTCAACGGGAAAAAGCTCGCTCAACGAAAATATTTGTTCTGTTTATAGATCTTGTAAAATTCAATTTTTGCAATTTTTGGACAGTTCCCAAAACTCATAAGAAAACCCCTTGACAGGATGGCAAGGCGGTGATATTATCTCTCTTGCGCCCGACGGGAAAACCGAAAAGCGCTTCTGATGCGGAAGCATCGAGGACCTGAACAACTGAAGAGTGGTAAGTAACAGCAGATGAAGTAGACCTGTACTGGGAGCAGCTGGTCATGGA
>JAFMRP010000276.1 GCA_017354095.1 Ktedonobacteraceae bacterium | reverse complement strand
ATCCTGTCGTTTCTCCGCTGAGAAGAAGTTGCGTGACACCTGAGGGACCCATTGCAACGTGGCGCAGGACAGAATCATCAGGATCATGAGAATCTGGACAAAAACAGCGTAGATCCGTTGATTGGGAGCCAGGACTGCCGGGACATCCGTCGGCGAGAGCCATTCGTAGCCTATTTCCAGAACCACAAGGCCAGCTCCAACGCTGCTTGCGATGCGTACCCAGTTCTTCCCTGTGCGAATCAGGAAGGCAAGGCAGGCAGTGCAGGTGCCAAAGAAGAGGTGTGCCCCTACGACGATCACCTGGATCGAGAACACTGACCCGTCGATCTCACGCTGCGAAAAACCAGGATTCAGCGCTTTGACAGCGCCGACGACATCATTGCGATTGAGGAGAAAGAGCGTGAGGACACCCACGCTGATAAGCGTGTACAGGAGGTAGCCTCCGGTCGCCAGATTGATCTCCAGCGGCACCCGATGACGGGGGAACGCGTCATCAGGAAACACTTGTGCTGTCTGTGCTTGTTCCATTTCAGGACGCTGCTTCCCTCTCATTTGCCATCCTTGAATGATCAGGATCACGTTCAGACCAAACAGCAGCATGGCGTTCGACGGATGCAATGCGGCCAGAAACGGAATGCTTCTGGCGAAACCTGCCAGCGTCACCTGGAGCAGCGTCAGCACGAAAAGTACCGCACTCCAGATGGTCATTTTGCCAGGCAATCGCGCCAACAATGCCGCTAGTGGTAACAGCAGCGTGAGCAGCAACAGCAGCAGTCCTAGAGCACCATGTGTTGCTCGTCCCCAGGCCGTGCCCGCAAATATCGACGTTCCAATGAGAAAGCCTTCTATCAAGATACCCAGTAAGATCAGTCCAGCCAGGGTCAGATAGAAAAGGAGCATTCGGGAGTGTGTCACAGGCGTTTTTTTGTGCGATACTTGCATAATAATTCTCCTTTACCTGAAAAGCGAAAATAGCACAAATACACTACATTCATGTTCTCTGATACTGCCGTATAAATTTTGTGATATGTCTGATGGATAATTGTGCCTCGGGTAACGCATTGTTTTGAGATAAGGTGGTGGTATCGGTCGCAAAAAGGGGCCAGGCATGCCACATTCCTGGCCAAATCTCCAGTTTGACCTCGACTCCAGCCCTGCGTAACCGATCTGCCATCAGCACGGTATCTCTCTTCGCGAACTCCTCAGTCCCTGCCAACAGGAAGGTTGGGGGCAAGCCATGTGCGTCCGCGTAGAGCGGCGAGACCAGCGGATGATGGGGATCTACCGCACCATGGTTGGTATAGGACGCATATGCTCTTGAGACCATGTTCCCCAGCAGAGGATCAGGCTCGGCTGTGGTCAGATCGCATGCTGGCGAGATGGCTACCAGAGCAGCTGGTAGCTCCTCATGGTTCTCACGTAATGCCAGGGCTGTGGTGAGCGTCAGATTTCCACCAGCTGATTCTCCTGCGATCACGATCTGTGAGGCGGCGAATCCCTGCTTGCGCAGCCACTTGTATGCCGTCACACAATCCTCCAGGCCAGCGGGGAAAGGATGTTCAGGTGCCAGGCGGTATTGCGGCATGAGGACGTATGCTCCGGTCTGTTGAGAGAGTTGCGCGGTAAGGAAAAAATGCACCTCACGCGCAACATCCATGAAACGGCCCCCAGGCAGGTAGAGGATGACCTTGTTCTTTGTGACTCCTCTGGCGTAGACGAACTGCGCCGGGACTCCGTCTGCATTGACGCGTTCAAAAGAGACGGCGAACGGGAAGGAGAGCCGCTGAGGGTCGACGGTTGTTCTCAATGGGGCCGAGTTTCCTGGAAAGAGTCGTACAAAGATGACCGATAGCACAAAGTAGTAGGACGCGATCAAGCTCGGTTCCGCAGGAACATTGTCGCTCTCGCCCTCGGGTGCGTTGCCAATCGTCAAGCCGGTGCGTGCCAGCACAAAAGCGCTCCCGGCAGTTCCCACGCCCACACTGGCGAAGAATCGTAAGAAGGTGCGGCGCTTGATGTGCGTTTCGTTGATCTGTATATCTTTCCTGGAGGCTTGTGGCGCTTGTGTCACACTCCGCACATTTTTGTCCTGGCGAAAGCACCAGAAGCCGAACAGCCAAAGCCAGAGCAGCCAGAAGGAACTTCCTATAACTGCCAGAATATTGAGTATTCCTGCAGCTACATAGAAGCCTGATGTGATCGGCAGGAGTGCGTTGAGTCCCCAGAGCAGCGAACGCAAGCAAGTCAACAAAAGACCAATGGCTCCGAGATTCCCGATTGCTTGATACGCTCGCAATTGCCTGGCCAGGATCACCGTCCAGGACAGCAGGAGCAGTGGTGCACCGATCTCGGTCAACAGAAAGAGGACGAGGGCAAGGATGAAGGCGACAGATGAGGCCGTGGTGCTCCAGAGCAGCAGAAGCAGTAATCCGAGCCCACTGCCTGTAGCCCAGGAGATCCCTGCGAGACGTCCTATGATGCTCACATGCCTATCATCACTTTTCTCCAGAAATGCTGTCAGTGAACGTGAAATAGCGATGAGAAGCATGGAGCATGCAGCGAGCGCGAGAAAGGCCAAGCATGCAGGGAGAATCTCTTCCAGACCAGCCGGTTTTGCCAGAGGGGCTTGCATCAGAAGAAGAACCGGATCATTCAGCGTTGTCTGTAAGGGAAAGCTGGCGAGCGTGAGGAGAAAAGCCAGGAGCAATACGATGCTTCCTACGCTTCGTGTTGTGGTCGGACGTGTCCAATGAACAATCATTTTCTCTCACCTGCTATAGAATATTGACACCAGATGTGTTGATAAATCATCAGCTCTTTGCTATCACGCGTATGTGCTGAATCCTGCCAACGCGAAACAGAACCAAGCAGCGGTGAGCTGGTGCATAGTGCTCGGGAGAAGATTCCCCCGATCAGTGAAGTAGCAAACATATACACTTCTTTCTCTTGTATCTGCAAAATGTTTTTCGTGACCAACCGTAGTATAGTGCCTGGAAGTGACGGGAAGATGAACATACTCTCCTTTTTTGTCATCGTTCTGTCATCTTGCTGGCTTCTGGAAGTCTAATGTTGTAAATCCCAGAACTGAGCGGCTCATACGCACTTTGTGTGGGAGCTCAAAGGTGATACAATAGAGGAGGTTTTCTCGCTGTTATCTTCCACTTCATGAAAGTACCAATGAATCTTCTCACAAGCGTCTTGTTTCCCGATACCCCCGATGTGATCATCGAAGAAGTGATCATTGAGGGCAATGTGTTGATCTTTTCTCTGCGATCAACCCGATTATGCGCAGAGTGCCCAGGATGTGCCTGTTCATCAACCAAGGTGCATGGTTCTTATGTGCGCAAGCCAGCGGACTTGCCTTGCCTGACGTACGCTGTCCGTTTACACGTCCGTGTTCGCCGTTTCTTGTGCCCAAATACCCAGTGTGAGCGCAAAACATTTGCAGAGTCCAAAGCACGGGCTCGTCGTAGCCTATGCACGACGAACGCTTCGCCAAACCCATGTGTTGCGAGAACTGGCATTCAGCCTTGGAGGCAAGCCGGGAGCCCACTTGGCAGCGACACTTGAATGCCAAGTCAGCCGTGATACCTTATTACGTTTGCTTCGACGATCTCCTTTGCCTCCAGCTCCTGTTCCCCAGATTCTTGGCATTGATGACTGGTCGCTCCGGCGAGGGCATACCTATGGAACCATTCTGGTCGATCTTGAGCGCCGTAGGCCCGTGGATCTTTTGCCAGACCGGGAAGCCCAAACCCTGGCAAACTGGCTCCGCAATCACCCAGGTGTGCAGATTGCGAGCCGAGATCGGGGAGGCACCTATGCACAAGGAGTTCGTGAAGGCGCGCCAGGGGCCATTCAAGTAGCAGACCGCTTCCATCTGCTCAAAAATCTGGGGGAAGCCGTTCAGGATCTGCTGACCCGCTATCTGCTTGCTTCTCGCCGAAAGAGGGCAGCCTCCGAACCCTCACAAGAAACGAGTCAGAAGGAGGTGGCTGGCCCACCGATCAAGCTGCCTGTCAAAGCTTCTCCCCAGCTTGCGGCCATTCAAGAAGCCAGGGAAGAAGAGCGCTTAGCTCGTTATGAACAGGTCATCGCGAGGCTCAGAGCAAGGCTGGTCCCATCAAGCCATAGCAGATCGGCTTGGTATGGGTCACAGCACGGTCCAGAGCTGGTTGAAGAAGGGGCAATTTCCCAAACGGAAAGCTCGTGAACAATCGAGTAAGCTTGATGCTTTTTTGCCTTACGTCCAGCAGAGGAGGTCTCAAGGCTGCTACAATATGGTTCAGCTTCATCACGAACTGCGTGAAAGAGGATATCAGGGCTCTTATGAGGCAATGAGACCTATTCTTTTGCGAATTTTCCCCAAAGAACAGAAGTGGCAACGCATTCCTGCTGTCAAAGAGGAAGACCAAGCTTTTCCTCTCTCGGCACGTGAAGCGAGATGGCTCTTCCTTCGTCAGCCTGACCAACTGACAAAGAGAGAGCAGCAAGTGCTTGAACAACTGTGTCAGATGCACGAAGAGGTCGCACTCGCCTACCAACTTGTCCAGCAATTTGCGCTCATGGTGCGCGCTCGCACAGGAGGCCAACTCGATGCCTGGCTGGAGAAGGTCGCCCAGAGCCCTTTGTCCGATCTTCATCCCTTTGTCAAAGGCATCAGATCGGACATCGAGGCAGTTGAGGCGGGCTTGATTCTGCCGTGGAGCAACGGGATGGTTGAGGGTCAGGTGAATCGACTCAAACTGATCAAACGACAAATGTATGGACGAGCTCATTTTGATTTGCTCCGTCTGCGAGTTCTTCATTGCGATGGGTCTTTCCACACAAAGTGCGCATGAACCACTGAGCGAGAGAAATCGGTACAGATATCTGGGCGGGCAAGAGATTGAGCATACGGGATATTGAGAGGGGAACGGCCCGCAGAATTATACTATTCTCCCACTCAGTCCTGGGGTTTACAATCAGCGCGAGCAGAGGTGATCCAGGAGGCAGAGCAGCGAGGCATACGCGTGCTGCAGAAGCCGTTTGATCTGGATCAGCTTCTTGAGCTCGTCGAACGAGAGATCACACCACTTGAGCAGTGTTCGTAGGAGCGGCGAGATATGTCGTCGCCTGTGGGAAGAAGAGGGGCAACGATGCCCCTCGTCCCACACAGGAGAGCAGTGAGGCTCCGCGCTGCCTACGAAAACGCGCGAGTCTCCTCCCGTCCAGTATACTGGTGGCTCGAAAGGAGGCGCGTGACGGCGCTAGCCGGACTGATCCCGCGCAACGTTTGAGCCTTGACCTCTCAAAATGCTAGTGTTATCATGTTTTCGTGCTCTACACATGATACTCGCGCCTTTTCCTGGAAAATCTCTTGCCGCACCGCAGCCGTCTGATTAAAAATCAACGCCGGAGACAGACAGATGGAATCAGAGCAAAACCAGCGCACACGATCCCCCATCGTGTTGATTATTGACGATAACCAGGAGATCCGGAATGTTATCGCCTGGTCACTGCACCACCGAGGCTTCCAACCAGTTGAAGCGGCCAATGGTCTGGAGGCGTTGCGCTGGATGGAAGATGCGGCGAGCAAGCAACGCTATCCATCGGTGATCCTCCTCGACCTGGCCATGCCTGGCATCGATGGCTATAGCTTTCTCGACTGGATGCAATCCACCTGGGGAAACCGCTCTCCCACGCCCGCGATTATCGTCATGACGGCTGGCCAACTCGACACCACGTCACCTCCTCTCTCTCCGTTGGTCAACCAGATCATTGCCAAACCGTTCCATCTGCACGATTTGGAGGATGTGATTCGCACCTGGTGTGCGTAGCCTCCGCCTGTTTCTCGGGTGGAGGTCCAATGACTTTGAGGGTCTTCTTCAGGAGCCGGGCGATCGCTGCCCGATCTGCTGGGGTCGAGAGGGCCGCCTTCGCGGCAAATGTGCGATAGCTCTCAATGAGATCTTCGAGTTCTGCCATGTAGCGACTGAGGTTTCGGATATCACTCCGCAGGTAATCAAAGCTCTCTCCTACATCCGACAGGTGGTGTTGCAGGCGCTCTTTCATGGTATGTGCTCCTCGCTGCTCTATCCAGTCCAACGCGGCTACTTGCTGCTCGCGTTTTTCTGCGCCAGGCCGGACCTGGCCAGGGCAGGAGTCGTCTGCAAGAGAAGTTGACGGCCCGCGTACTCAATCCTGACACTTTCTACGGGATACCAGCGCCCCCAACCGCGAATCATCGCCAGAAGCTGGCCTTTTCGACGCCTCGCGGCGACCACCGGTCCCATGATGCAGAACACTCGCGCGTTCCCGAGGAACGCCTGATCGCGGATCGCCGCCTTAATTTGATGGAGGTCTTTTGACTGCATATGCCACTCCTTTCGACTTCGATGAGCTGCGCGCAATGTGCGCTTTGCTTCTCAGTGTAGAAAGTGGCTCTGAGGAGAGCAAGGGGTGGTCTCTTTCACAT
>JAFMRP010001260.1 GCA_017354095.1 Ktedonobacteraceae bacterium | reverse complement strand
TTTCCTCCCTGGTTACACTGTTTTGCATTTATATTTACGTTGATTGGGCCGTGATGTTGTAGGATATGCTATGGCAAGCTTATCTTAGAAAGGGCATTCTGGCAAGTGGTAAACTGAACCTATTTTTGCAAAGGGGAATTTGATGAGTGCAGCACTTATTTTCGTTCATGGTTCCGGTGATAGCAGGCGTATCTGGCGAGAGCAGACGGCATATTTTAGCGGCGCGCAAGCTATTGATCTGCCGGGGCATGGGCAGCGCGCCGACACCCTGCCCACCAGTGCCAGCGTTGCGGACTATGCGCGCTCTGTCCACGATTGTATCTCCAATGAGTTACGGATTGAGCGGCCAATCATAGCGGGTCACTCGCTAGGTGGCGCGATTGCATTGCAGATGGGTCTGGATGAGGACAAACGGCCAGGAGGGTTGATTCTGATCGGGACAGGTGCTCGCCTGCGTGTTCACCCGGCGCTGTTGGAGGAGGCTGAGCGAGCGCCTGAGCAGGCCAAAATACACCTGACGGAGCTTGGCACGACTGAGGAGCATTTTTCAAAGATCGGGCGGGCAGTGCTGGAGGAGCGGGAGCAAGAGAGCCTGTTCAGGCTGCATCGCGACCTGGCGGCCTGTGATCGTTTTGATGTGATGAGCAGGTTAGCTGATATTGATCTGCCAGTGCTGATCATTTGTGGCGCGCAAGATAGGCTCACGCCGGTCAAATACAGTGAGTACCTGCACCAGCATATAGCGCATTCGCGGCTGGTGGTAGTGGAGCGGGCGGGACATTATGTTATGCGTGAGCAGCCGGGAGCGGTGAACGAAGCGATCGAACGGTGGTTGAGCGAGGGATAAGGTCAGTGGAGTGGGTGTCAGCATCATTCAACCTGGGCATCTCAACAGTATTGGTGCTGCCTCTCGACGCCTCCCTGCCGTTCGTGTTACAATAGCCGCATCAGGGTTTTTAAAACACGAGCACAAGTATATGCATCAGGCATATTTGATAGAGATTTACCAGTTCAGCGAGGGAGCAACGATATGTCAGGTCATTCAAAATGGGCACAGATCCGGCGCTCAAAAGGTGTTAATGATGCACGTCGAGGGCAGCTATTTACCAGGCTGGGCCGAGAAATCGTTGTTGCCGTACGTGAGGGTGGCAGTGGAGATCCCAATGCGAACTTCCGACTGCGTATGGCTGTTCAACGCGCACGTGACGCCAATATGCCGCTAGACAATATTGAGCGTACCATTAAGCGTGCTCAGGGCGGCACCGAGGGCGGCAATTACGAAGAGATTACCTATGAGGGCTACGGTCCAGGTGGCACCGCCATACTGGTGCAAACGCTCACCGACAATCGCAACCGTACCGTTTCGGATGTGCGCAATGCTTTTAGCCGTAACGGTGGGAACATGGGTGAAAATGGGTGTGTTGACTGGCTTTTTGAAAACAAAGGTGTGATCGAGGTGGAGTTAGAGGGGCATGATCCCGATGAACTCTCGCTCGAAGTTATCGATATGGGTGCTGACGACGTGGAGCCGGTCAATGCTGATGATAGGGTACTGACGGTCTATGCTGATCCGTCGGCACTGGAGCAGGTGCGGAAAGCGCTGGAAGAGAAAAAGTACAAGGTGCAGAAGTCCGAGGTCACGATGGTTCCCAAGACCAAGGCGGAACTGAGCGACGAAAAAGCGGCCCACCAGTTGATCCGGCTGCTTGAGAGGTTGGAAGATCTGGATGATGTGCAGAACGTACATACAAACGCAGACTTCCCGGAGAGCTTCGCGGCGTCGTACGCGGAGTAATGCACACAGAAGAAAGCAAGTGGGATGAGTAACGGCTTCCCAGATTCCACGCGCATCGCGCTGGGGATCGATCCAGGGACGGCGATTGTTGGCTACGCGGTCGTCATGGCGCGGGGCAGCACGCTGAGTATGATGGTATGTGATGTTATCACCACCCCGGCCAAAATGCCGCTGGCGCAACGGCTCCAGTTGATCTATGAAGGATTGAGCAAGATCATCGCAACCTATAAGCCGCACGAGGCTGCAATGGAGGAGTTGTTTTTCGCGAAAAACGCCCGCACAGCTATGACAGTCGGACAGGCGCGTGGGGTTGCCATGCTCGCGCTGGCGAATGGGGGGCTCTCGGTTGCCGAGTATACGCCGAAGCAGGTAAAGCAGGCAGTGACCGGCTATGGTGGCGCAGGCAAGGAGCAGGTGGGAGAGATGGTGCGTATCTT
>JAFMRP010001259.1 GCA_017354095.1 Ktedonobacteraceae bacterium | reverse complement strand
GTTGAGATAAAGCCGCGCAGCCACGACTGCGTCAAGGGATGGCCCACCCTTCCCGGTAAGGCCCAGCACGCGATCCCCAGCGGACCCAGCACGATGTAGAAGTCCAGCAGCATAAACCGCATCACGATCTGGCCCAGCAGCGCCAGCATTGAGAAGCTGAAGACCGTTCTCATGAAGTCCTTAATGGAGCCAAACAGGGTCTTGAGCGAGTCAACAAACCCGACCTTCATAAAGGAGTTAAAGGCGTCAAAGGCCTCGGCGTCCCAACGTTTGCATTCAAGTTCAGGCTTGGGAACAAGATAGTAGAAACGCTCACCATCTGGAAGTTGCTCCCTTGAAGTCTTGATGATAAATTGTCTATACTCATTGGGATCATAGTCTTTAGTGGCATCGCGCTGTGAAACTATTACCTGTTGACGCCCTTTCAGAAATGCGGTGTTATTAAAGTAGTATGCATAGTGCTTGTCAGAAGGATAGAGATAGCCGTTTTTCCCTTCGTGGAATATTGTCTGCCGCTGATCATCTGAGAGGTTGTCGCAGCTCCCCTCTACCTGAGCATTAATACCGGTATTGAATGCCGTATTACTCGCGGCCCAGCTATAAATGCCAGCGCTCAGCGAGTTGTTGAACGAGACAAAAAACACGGCGATCAACAGGCTCATATGCGCCGCCACCAGCGCCAGCAGCGTCGACGGGATCGCCTGCACAGCGTTGGCGTGCCGGAATGCCGATCCGCCAATCATGATCTGTATTCCATGCAGCATGAGTGAGATGACCACCAGGGCATCCACGATAACCAGGGACGCCTTCCACAGCGATACCACTACCGGGTGCTGCACGGTGAGGTCGGGTGGTGTATAGATAAACAGCGAGTTGTTCGCGGCAGCCGGTAGATGGACGTATTGATCTATTATCTGGGGAGAATCGGGATCATAAATGCAGCTAACATCCTCCGGCCTGGTTTTGATTGTCACGCATTGGTAGCAGGCACCATCAGCGCAGTTGGTCGCGTCGGGGAGAAAACATCCAGGGTCAGTTTCAGGCGTTTGATCCCCGACGCAGGCGTGCCGCTCTATCGGTACACACTTAAACGAGTTATTTCCAGAAGGAACAGGGGTAAATCCTGGAGCACAGGGGTCGTGCGGTTGCGTAGAAGTGCTGGATGCTGCCTGGTGTATCGGTGCCGCCTGAGCGCTGTCCGGCAGCGCGAAGATCAATACATTCGCGATCACCACCGCGCACAGCACAGGCAGTAACAGAAACCACTTACTTCGAACAATGAATCTCTTTGCGACGTCATAAATACATTTTATAACAGCCATTGTGCCCCATTCTTCGTCTATGCTTTTACCACTATACATAATAAGATTGCTTCATCTGTGTCGAGTATAAAAGAGCGTCTGTGCCATTCGATGGTGCATTTTCCTGGAAGAATGGCAAGTGGCAGGCATGGGATCTTTTCTGTCCAGGCTCATTCTCAAATTGAGGCACACCACCTTTCGGGCGGGAAGCGCCCCACGCTATAAACGGCGTAGAAGCTCTCATATAAATTCGTCTGTGGGTTACTTCACACCTTCCCTATTTCCTCCTTGTAACAGTTCATATAACTGTGCTATCCTTGATTAACGAAAAATACCCAAATTTATTGGTTGAATATACAGCTTCATTGGTAGCAGCAAAGAGAATGTAGGGATCTTCTCTGCAGGCGGCGAGAAGAGTGCGCACAAGAAGAGTGTCCCCCCACTATAAATAAGAGGATTAGGAACATGGTTCCCGGCTTTGACCTTAAATCACTCAATGTCTTAGGCAAATTGATCGCTGAACTGGAACGCTTCAATCTAGAAGGTGCCGTTCCCGAGGAATTTCGTCCCGCCGACCTGTTCGACGAAGCCGAACAGGTCTTCTTCCTCGTGCAGGGCCTGGCCAACTTCTGGCAAAAAGAGAGCAGCGGCGACTTCAAGCAACATACCGTCGATATGGTGATCAGTACACATGGGCAGCGCCTGGCCGACCTCACCCTGGTACTTTTAGGCACCCCGCGCAAGCTTTCGGTCTACATCTCGCTTGGTACAGAACAAACAACCCGCACCCTGCTCGAAGGCATCTTTCCCGGTATTGAACTCGAACGCGTCTCCCGCGAAAAAATGGTCTCGCTGGTGAAACCCCACTGTGTTGTGCAGGGCGTGCTCACGGGCGTGCCAAGCCGCAAAGATTACCGCCCCGAGCGCTTCGAT
>JAFMRP010000275.1 GCA_017354095.1 Ktedonobacteraceae bacterium | reverse complement strand
AAGGTCGTCTCCACGTTTGTGACCCAATCGCGAATGGCCTCATTGATGGCATCTTTGAGCGTTTGCGATCCACTGGTGACGGAACGCACCTCCGCGCCAAGCAGCTTCATGCGGAAGACGTTGAGCGACTGGCGCTGAATATCGACTTCACCCATATAGATGATGCATTGCAGGCCAAGCTTGGCACAGGCCGTGGCTGTAGCCACGCCATGCTGGCCGGCACCAGTCTCGGCAATGATGCGCTGTTTGCCCATTCGTTTGGCGACCAGGGCCTGGCCAAGCGCGTTGTTGATTTTGTGCGCCCCGGTGTGCGCCAGGTCTTCGCGCTTGAGATAGACCCGCACACCGGGCGCAACCCGTTCGGAGAAGCGTGGAGCATAGTAGAGCGGCGTGGGACGCCCGACATAATAGGTAAGCTCACGCCGCAGCTCCTCGTGGAACGCAGGATCTTTAATGGCCTGCTCATAGGCCGTTTCCAGCTCGTTAAGGACGCGCATCAGGCTCTCGGGCACAAACTGGCCGCCATAGTCGCCAAAGCGCCCGCGAGCGTCCGGGTAGACGTAATGCTGGTAGGTATGTTGCGCCTCTTGCTGCGCTGCTTGTTGCTCTGCTTTGTGTATCTGCATGTTTTATGTGCTCTTTCTATTTCAACCGGTCAGGTTTTTGCAGGTTCGTTATCGTGCCCTGGCAACGGCTCCTCTGGCACTTTGGTTGCCTGCGGGCTCCCTCTGCTCAAGCCGAGGGCTGCAAGCGAGTCACTGCACCTTATCTGGTTGGGTCAAACCATGACGCATCATGGTGGCCGGCTCGCGCACCGCCTGCACAAAGGCCCGGATCTTGGCGCTATCTTTCTGCCTGTCCGTTTCAACGCCACTGCTCACATCGACTCCCCACGGTTGCACCTGGCGCAGGGCCTCGCCCACATTGGCGGGATCGAGCCCGCCCGCCAGCAGGATGCGAGCCTGGCGTGCGGCCTGACCGGCAAGCTGCCAATCGTGCGAGGCGCCGGTACCACCCCAGGACGGCGTTGGCGTGTCAAGGAGCAGGCGCCAGGCCACATGCTGGTAATCGCGCAGGCGCTCAAGGTCAGCCGGGCCCTCCAGGTGCAGGGCCTTGATGACTGGACGCCGGATGCGCTGGCAGAACTCGGACGACTCATGGCCATGCAGCTGCACAAAATGCAGGTCAAGCTGCTCCGCGACATCGTTGATAAAATCGGCCTCTTCATTGACAAAGACGCCCACCAGGTCAGGTCGGGACCGGGACGCACCATCAGCCTTGCCACCTGGATACGAACTGGCATCGAGCACCGCGCGCACCTGCCCCGGCTCGATGTAACGATGGCTCGGCGGATAGAAGATCAGGCCGAGCAGGTCGGCCCCGGCCTCCAGCGCAACATCGATATGTTCAGGAGCACGCAGGCCACAGATCTTGACCTGGGTACTCTCGTTGGCTCCACGCAGCAGCATATGCATCTGGCCGGCCACGTCGTCCGAGACAACCAGCGACTCACCAACCAGCATCCCCTGCACATCGTAGCGTGCCAGACGCCGAGCGTCGGCATCCGTGTGGATGCCGCTTTCGGCGATGATCACGCGGTCAGGAGGCAGGATATGACGCAGATCGCGCACCAGGTTGGGATTCATCTGGAACGTAACCAGGTCCCGGCTGTTGACACCGATGATACGCGCTCCGGCCTCAACAGCTCGCTGCGCCTCCTCTATGCTATGCACCTCGACGAGACAGCGCATCTGCAAAGAGTGCGCGACTTGCAGCAGCTGGCGCAGCTGCGCATCATCCAG
Organism: Ktedonobacteraceae bacterium; assembly: GCA_017354095.1. GTDB lineage: Bacteria > Chloroflexota > Ktedonobacteria > Ktedonobacterales > Ktedonobacteraceae > Bu33. Next base: position 4,667 of record JAFMRP010000275.1, on the reverse strand, counting down.
AATCGCGCAGATGAGCAGGATAGCGTCCGCGCCCCAGGCCCGCGCCTCGTAAACCTGGTATTCATCAAAGATAAAATCTTTCCGCAGCACCGGCACATCGACCGCCTGTTTAATCGCCGTGAGATACTCCGGTGACCCGAGGAAAAAGTGTGGCTCGGTCAGCACTGAGATCGCCGCCGCGCCGTTGGCCGCGTAGAGACGTGCCTGCTCCACCGGCTCCAGGTGGGGAGCCAGCATACCTTTAGAGGGCGAGGCGCGTTTGACTTCGGCAATGAGATGTACGCGCGAGCGTGGTTCAAACGCGGCCAGCAGATCGCGTGGTCGTGGCCGGGCCAACGCCTGCTGGCGCAGCTCCTCCAACGGGAGGGTCTGTTTGCGTTCTTGTAGATCGGTCCGGGTTCGGGCAACAATACGTTCGAGAAACATGAATTTTTACCTGCTATGTGCTTGAGAACACTCGATGACTTCGGCCAGTTTACGTTGCGCTTTCCCTTCACGCAGCACCGCACGAGCCAGCTTTACACCGTCGCTCAGCGTCTCGGCCCGGTTGGCGGTATACAGCGCAACGCCAGCATTCAGGCAGAGCATATCGGCGGCGGGCGAGTCGTTTTGCCCGGAGAGAAGGTTACGCAGCATGGTGGCATTCTGTTGGGGATTGCCACCCAGAAATTGCACGCGATCTTCTATGGTGCGCAGCCCCAGCTCTTCGGGAGTGATGGTATATTCACGAAGGTGCGCGCCGTGCTGTACCTCGCAGACGAGCGTCGGCGCGCTCAGCGAACACTCATCGAGCCCATCGCGCCCATGAACGATCAACGCGTGCTGGCAGCCAAGGCGCAGCAGCACTTCGCCCATCTTGCGCAGGTGCGATTCGTCCGCCACGCCAAGTACCTGGTAGCGGGTACGCGCTGGATTGGTCAGCGGCCCCAGGATATTAAAAACGGTACGAATGCCGATTTCGCGCCTCACGGGAGCCACATATCTCATAGCTGGATGAAAGGCTGGAGCAAACATAAAAGCAAAACCGCAATCGCGCACACAATGGGCAACCTGTTCCGGGCCAAGATCGATTTTCGCGCCCAGCGCCTCCAGCACGTCAGCGCTGCCGCAGTTGCTGGTAGCTGAACGATTACCATGCTTGGCTACGCTGACCCCGGCTGCTGCGGCGATAATGCCAGCTCCCGTCGAGACATTGAACGTGCCGGAACGATCACCCCCGGTTCCGCAGGTGTCCAGCGAGCGCTCAGCCAGCTCTTCGCTCAAGTGTACCTGTACCGCCTTCTCGCGCATGACCTGTGCCATTCCCGCTATCTCGTCTATTGTCTCACCACCGGGACGCAGCCGCAGCGCCGCCAGAAATGCGCCAATCTGCGCGGAAGTAGCAGCGCCGGTCATGATCTCCTCCATCACCGCCGCCGCCTCTTCCAGGTTCAGGGTCGCTCCGCCCGCGACCTGGACAATGGCCTCGCGAATCATTGCAAGCTCCTCTTAAACTAGTATCACGACGATCATATGGTTCCTTCAAGAAAATTACGCAAAAGATCCTTGCCAGTCGGAGTCATGATCGATTCCGGATGAAACTGCACTCCCTCCACCGGATAGTCACGGTGCCGCAGCCCCATCACCAGTCCATCGGTGGTGGTGGCTGTGACCTCCAGGACATCCGGCAGCGAAGCACGCTCTACGATCAGGCTGTGATAACGATTGGCCTCGAAAGGGGCTGGCAGGCCGTGGAAAACGCCCTGCTCCTGGTGATAGACGAGCGATGTCTTACCGTGCATCGGCTCGGGCGCGCGTACCACCTGCCCTCCATAGACCTGTCCGATGGCCTGGTGACCAAGACAGACACCCAGCAGCGGAATACGCGGGCCAAACGCCGCGATGATGTCGCAGGACAGCCCGGCCTCATTCGGAGTGCAGGGACCGGGCGAGATTACGATGCGCTCGGGCCGCAGCTTCTCGATCACATCCACTGTCGCCTCGTCGTTACGGCGTACGACAACCTCGGCCCCCAGCTCGCTGAGATACTGGTACAGGTTGTAAGTGAAGCTATCGTAGTTATCAATAAGTAGCAGCATGCTCGCCCCCCTTTCCACTACCCGGTAACGTTTCCTGCTGGGTACGGCGCTGCTCAGCGGCCAGCTGTTCGGCGACATCCAGCGCGCGCAACTGCGCCTGGGCTTTGTTCAGGCTCTCCTGATATTCAAAAGCCGGGTCCGAGTCAGCGACAACACCGCAGCCAGCCTGGACATAGGCACAACCATCCTTAATGACCATCGTGCGCAGGGCAATAGCCGTTTCCTGATTGCCGTTGTGCCCGAAATAGCCAACCGCTCCGGCATAGACACCGCGCTGATCCTGCTCCAGCTCACTGATAATCTCCATAGCGCGGATCTTAGGCGCGCCAGAAACGGTACCGGCAGGAAAACCGGAGCGCAGGGCATCGAAGGGGGTAAGATCTTCGCGCAGGTTACCACGCACGTTGGAAACCAGGTGCATGACATGCGAATAGCGCTCGATCCCCATAAACTCGTCGACCTGGACACTCCCCGTTCTGCTCACACGCCCCACGTCGTTGCGTGCCAGGTCGATCAGCATCACATGTTCGGCCCGCTCTTTGGGATCGCTCTGTAGCTCGACGGCCAGCGCTTCATCCTGCTGGCGATCGGCTCCGCGTGGACGTGTACCAGCGATAGGACGAATCGTCACCTCTTCATCCTCGTAGCGCACCAGCAGCTCTGGCGACGCCCCGACTATATGAAAATCTCGCAAATCCAGGTAGAACATGTAGGGCGATGGATTGATGGTGCGCAGCGCGCGGTAGACGGTAAAGGGCGCCGCGTTGACATGCCGGCTCAGGCGCTGCGAGGGCACGACCTGGAAAACATCGCCGGCATGTATATACTCGACAGAACGACGCACCATCTCTTCAAATTCGGTCCGTGAGCGATTCGAGGTAACGCGCAGGGCTTCTGGATCATCCAGCGGTTCCGGCTCCGCTGGCAGATGGGCCGGCCCCCGCAGGCGGCTCTGCACATCATCAATCAGAGCGCGAACGCGCTGGTACTCACCTTCCAGGTCGGGCGCGTTCAGGCGCAGGTGCGTGATGACGCGCACGCGATGCTTGACATGGTCAAAAGCCAGCACGGTCTCGGTAAAGCAGAAAACGGAAAGCGGCAGATCCAGCGAATTCTGCTCTGGCACGGGCAGTCGCTCAAAACGCGCCGCGGCATCATATGCCAGGTAGCCAACCGCGCCGCCATAAAACTTGGGCAGTTCATCATGCATGCCACGCGGTATGACGAGACGGTAGCGCTGCAGCTCTTCCTCTACCAGCCGCAAGGGGTCCTGGCAGGGAATGACCTCTTCCTCAACGCGGCCCGAACTATCGCTTACCCGGCGCAGCGTGGCTGTATCGCCGCGCTGTGTCACCACCAGGTAGGGGTCCATGCCAATATAGGAGTAGCGGGCAACGTGCTCACCTCCATTGACGCTTTCCAGCAGAAAGCTATAGGGCTGCGCGGCCGCTTTGCAGTAGGCCGAAACCGGCGATTCCATATCGGCCAGAATATCGCTGTAGACCGGGAGCAGCGCCAGGCGCCGGTCATCCGGGCAAAGATTCTGCTCGCGCAGTTGCTTGATCTCTTCCAGTGAATACATATACTCTTACTCTACCTGTCTATACGTTAACCCGTCTGCTTGCTAAGCGAGACGGATGTAAGGGTGACCGTATAGGCTCCCTTGCTTCGCTCAGAACGTCGCTAGCACGCCCCTGACAATTAGAAGATTTATGGCCCCTTTGCGGGGGCCGAACTGGCCTGTCCCCAGCTAGAACAGGCCAATAGCATCTTTCACGCGGCGCAGCGTCGCTTCAGCGAGTGGGCGCGCCTCGTCAGCCCCCTGTTTCAGGATGCTATCGAGCATGGCCTTATCGCTGATATATTCAGCAAAGCGCTGCTGAATGGGCGCCAGCGTCTCCACAACCAGTTCGGTCAGAGCAGCTTTAAACTCACCATAGCCCTTGCCCGCGAATCTGGCCTCAATCTCCTGCTGTGCCTCTCCAGTGATCGTCTGGTAGATGGTCAGCAGATTCGTGATGCCCGGTCGCTGCGGATCGAAGGCCACCAGGCGTTCCGAGTCGGTAGTAGCGCGCCCGATCTTCTTCTTGATCGTTTTCGGATCATCCAGCAGCAGGATCGTTGCGTGTGGGCTGGGATCGCTCTTGCTCATCTTCTGCATTGGATCTTCCAGCGACATGATGCGCGCGCCCACTTCGCGAATTTGCGCCTCTGGGATGGTAAAGATCCGCTGTTTATAGAGGCTGTTGAAACGCTGCGCCAGGTCGCGCGTCAGTTCAAGATGCTGGCGCTGGTCGTCTCCAACCGGCACGTAGTGCGTTTGATAGAGCAGGATATCGCAGGCCATCAGCACTGGATAGAGATATATACCAGTGCCAACCGACTCCATATCACCGCCAGCCTTGACCTTGAACTGCGTCATGCGATTCAGCCAGCCCATCGGCGTGTAGCAAGCCATGATCCAGCTCGCCTCGGCATGCTGGTGGACCTGTGATTGTACGAACAGCTTGCAGTAGCGTGTATCCAGCCCACATGCCAGGTAGAGCGCCGCCAGTTCATACGTTTTTTCATGCAACACTTTGGGATCGA
>JAFMRP010001258.1 GCA_017354095.1 Ktedonobacteraceae bacterium | reverse complement strand
CCCAGCACAAGATCAGTAGCCCTGATCCCGACTATCAGGTAAAAAAACTACGACGGCAAACCTGATCTGCAGAGGCGCTCTTCCAACGAGGCAAGATAGGTCTGCGGATCACGGCGGAAGCGGAGTTGCTTGCGACGGCCCTCGTGACGATAGTCGAGGGTCTGGCGAAGTGCCCGCCAGGTGGTAACATCGGAGGGGCGGAGGTCGGTCGCCGAAACAGACAGGATTCGGCTAGCTCCTGCGGCAACCACGCGTACCGAGCCACGAACGACCAGGGTTGGTGACGCCCGTTTCCGTCCGGTGGTGCGCCGCTCGACATGCCGGGCTGTGCCAAAGAAGTGCTCCAGGTCATTGTTGGTGCGAGGCAGATCGTTTACCTGATAGCACAGAAAAAGGCCATCCCAATAGCTGGTCATCACTTTCTGGAAGTGCGCGACCGCAGGGGCCAAGGCTCCGAGCTGATCTTGCTGTTGGGCCATGGTGGACAAGAGCTGCTAATATTCCCGTTTTAGGGTGTCCCCATCGTGCTGCTCGGCATTGGCGAGCAGGTGGGCAGCCTGATGTACCCACAGATAGGCCTGCTGGATGGCTGGGAAGAGCTTCTCTGTGGCCTTCAGTCCAGCCTGCACGAGCCGTTTGAGGCTGGCGAGTTCGTCAGGGAGCCTCCTTTTTTCCTCGATTCGCTTGATTGAATCATCGATGGCCTGCAAGCGCTCCTGCAGTCGAAGCCCATCGGCATCCAGTGGTGGGTGTCCATCATCGGTGAGCACACTCCTGACTGCCAGGCAATACCCACGTACCGTTTGCGCTTCTTCATCTGCACGCTTTTCTAGCGCTCGTTCGATGGGGCGTACTCCGCGCACCTGTTTCTTTAGTTCTTTCTTGGCATGTCGGTCTGCATCGGAGATCGGCTTGGCGGCTTCGCGCAAGTAGTGGAAGTGACACAGTTGGTGTGCAACTCCAGGCAGGGCGCGTGCCACCGCATGGCGGATGGAGTGTTGTCCATCAGTAATCACTCCTCTGATTGGGATATCCAATTCCCGGCAGATCCTGGCTGCCTCCTCCAGCAGCGGAACCAAGTCGTTCTCCGTCGCACCCAAGAGACTGCGGGCTGCTAGTATTTCCCCTGAACAGCAATCACGCAGCACCCATACCACCTCATGCCCGACGTCCGGTTGTAACCCATCAAGTGCCAGGATCACCTGCTTCTGCTCCGAAAGCTGCGCCTTGAGCCGCTGGGAATCGGCCAGGTGCAATGCCAAGAGTTCTTCATAGCGGTAGAGCTGATCGGTCACCGTCCGTTGTGCTACCTTGACTCCTCGCCTCAACAACTCTTCGTGGATCTGCGGGATACTTCGCTGCTCATGGTACCTCAGCCTCCCTACCAGAGCGATCACGTCCAGTCCGAACTCTCCGTGTGGCAGCACCCATCCCCCTTCTTCCTCTGGACGAGTTGGCTGGTGGTAGCGCAGACACCTCTGATTGCGGCAACGATAGACTTTGAGGGTCAACCGCGTCACTCCTTGTAAGGTCGTTACTGTCCGATGGCTGTGATGGTCCATACGCATCCGACTTCCACAGGATCGGCAGGCGATCTGAAGCGGCTCAAGCACTATCTGCTGGGTTGCCAACGGACGCCTTTGTGTTCGAGCCATCGAACACCTCCTCATTTCGACTCATAAACGCCAAGCCAACAAACAGAATCACTATCGCCAGTGCCATTCCTGCCCCTGTGAGCACCCCTAGGAGCGACGTATGCCCGATGAGCAGCCCGCCGATTGTCCCTGTCATGGCTATGGACAGGATCACAGCCCACAAGCAACATCCATGCTCTAAGAACTCCAATGAGAGTACTTCTAAGCATCCCTCTAAGAGTGCTCCTAAGCACCCCGCTCCCACTACCTCCCAATTGACATTATTCCAATCGATATTGCAGAGACCCATAATCATCCTCACGAGCAGCCCCAGTCCCACAGTGCCAACGAGCACCACTCCAAAGAGAACACCTGGCCCCTGGGCAATACCGAAGAGTACTCCCAGGCAGCCTATGCCGAAGAGAGGGAGGATGAGGCTTAGAGGTCTACGGAAGAAACTGCGGCGAGTGTTATCCGCTTGCTTTGGCTGAATCTGGTTCTTGTCCTGCCTAGTTTTCTGATGTTGAAACCTGCGTTTGGGCATGAATGTCTTCTTTCTGCCATTATGCTTCTATTGCTTCTAACTGCACATTCTTCAGCC
>JAFMRP010001257.1 GCA_017354095.1 Ktedonobacteraceae bacterium | reverse complement strand
GCACCAGAACAGGTACGAGGCGATATCAAACCGTCTTCCGATCTTTACTCACTTGCCGCGACTCTGCACCACGCCGTGACAGGCTTTGATCCTCGCGAACGCCTGATCCATTTCTATCCCCCCGCCCGCCGCCTCAACCCTGTCGTCACTTCCGGCATGGAGGCGATTCTCGCCAGGGGTCTACGCCTCTCAATAGCTCAACGCTATACAAACCCCGCCAATATGGAACAGGATCTCGCCGCCTTGATCTCATCCTACCCACCTGTCTTAGAAACTCCCCCCCCGGCTACCCATCCCCTTCTTGACTCCACACGACCACGACAGGCACGTCGACGCAATATAACGCTCACGATAGTGGCCGTATGCGCCGCTCTCGGCCTTATTTTTATGGCCCTGCTGCCTTTCCTTAATAATATGAATGCCGATCAAGCAGCTCGCATCAAAAGCGCCCAGCAGGCCGCCATGCGCGATGAACTGACGCTGGAACAGCAAACTTTCGAAAAGAAAAATATCGGCATCAGCGATGGCCGCTTCGTTTTAGATACCTATCCCGGTCGCACCGATGTGGCCTTAAAACAACAGGCCGCCAAAGCGCTGCAGAACGGCGATCTGGCCAATGCGATCAATTTCTTCTCCCAGGCGGTTTCCATTGACCCAACCGATGGCGAGGCCCAGATCTATAACGAAAATCTACATGTGCTTCAGAGCGGCTCACCCTATGTCTCGATTGTCCTCGGCATCGCCTTTGATTCCGGGGCCGATGACCTGTTACGAGCCAGGCCCGATACCGAAGGCGCATTTATCGCCCAGTACGAGATCAATAAACGCGGTCTGCTCCCTCATGGCCTGAAATTACGTATCCTGCTCGATAGCTGCGGCCCGAATCGGGCCGATGTGGCGACGGTGGCGCAGTTCGTCGCCAACCGCGTGACAAAAGCCGGCAACCCTGACCATATTGTTGCTGTAGAAGGCTGGCCCTTTAGCTCGCAGACCATCAACGCTCTCGACATTATTGCCTCCGCTCACCTACCAATGGTGTCACCCGCCTCCAGCGTGAAACTGAGTGGCAGCAGCCCCTATTTCTTCCGCGTCGATCCTCCCGATGATGTGGAAGGTAAACTGCTGGCGAAAATCGCATCACAACAATTGCATGCCAAAACGGTCCTCGTGTCTCGCGATCCCACCGATCCCTATAGCGTTTCGTTGGCCGATTCCTTTAATGCCAGCGCACCACAATTTGGCCTGCAGGTAATTAATAGCCCCGCCAACTACTTTACAGAATCCAAGTCAACCGTTGCGAACTACCAGAAGACCATCACTGACGCGCAGAACCATGGGGCCGATCTCATTCTTACGACCGGCTACAGCATCGATGGCATGCGCCTGGCTCACGCCCTGGGCAACGCCATCAGAAACGACCCCAATAATGCCGCCCTCGCCAGACTCAATATCCTGGGTGGCGATGGCGTCGATACCCCCCTCGTCATAGGAGAGGGCAGTGGACCAGATGCGCAGATCGCCAAAAACTTTCCACAAGATATGCAACACCTGACCTTTACCGCTTATGGTGCCGCGAGCGAGTGGGATCTACAACACATCCCCAAAAGCCAGCAGCCCTCCTTCTTTAACGATTGGAAAAACTTCTATCAAAGCTCAGGGCTTGCCGAAAATAACGCGCCCCCACCCGCTAACGACTCCATGCTCGCAACCGACGCCATTCAGGTCATCGCCAGAGCTGCCTCGCTGGTCCAGGGCGATATGACTGGTCAGGCCGTCCGTGATGCGCTGGCCTCTCTCGGCCATGGCAAAGTTCCCCCCTTCCAGGGCGTAACCGGGCGCATTATGTTCGATAACCGTGGCAACCCGATCGATAAAGCTATGGTCGTCCTGACTGTGGCGCCAGACAACACCGGCCACAACATCATCAAACTGCAGTCCGTCGTCGGCACATTCCGCTAATCCACAGCGGCTCGCCCCGATGGTTCCCACTCCACCCAACATGTCGGGCCACCCCTTGCGGGTGGCCGGCCCGCGGGTGCCAGCCTCGCGGGCCCCACCATCCCAATCCTCCCTCGCGCTCTGCTGGGAACCGTTGCGGAGGACCGGCTCGCCACCTACCCTTCTCCGTGCCCCCGGAACTGCCGGACCCCTTGCCCGAGGTTCGACTCTCTCCTCCATGCCCCCGGAACTGCCGGACCCCTTGCCCGAGGTTCGGCTCTCCTCCCTCGTGCCCCTCCG
>JAFMRP010001256.1 GCA_017354095.1 Ktedonobacteraceae bacterium | reverse complement strand
GATATTCCGCTCGGTTCTAGGATTAAAGCAGTGTAGCTTTCACCATGTCGAGATTGCCCTGAGAGACCCTCTGGTTTGCTGGAACCATCGTTCTCCCTTTTTGCGTCATACTCTGGTCCTTGTCTGCCCTTTCGGGAGCAAGTGAGACGTTGGGCATACTTCCATTCCCAGAGGAAGTAAGAGATTGTTCTCCGCTAAAATGATGCCCTTTTACGGGCGTAATGCAATGAGGACAGTTGTGTGCTGCTCTTTTATGCGGTTGTTCGGACTTTGAAATTTCAGAAGCTCACGATGCCAGTTGCATCGCCTGAGCAAGCAACGCCAGCCTCCGAACTTTTACACACGACTTGACTTACTGCCGTCAGTACAGCATTTGCTACCAATGCCTCTCGTTCTGAAAACTAAGCACAGCAGGAAGAGAGAAGAGCACTGCGATGTCTCTCCTCCTCGGTTGGGTAGGAATTACCTGTTTCCAGACAAGGAGTCACCACTCTTCCTGGATGGCCGCTACCAGTTGCTCTGCTCCTTGCCTGATCTGCTCATCGGTGAGTCCACCGTATCCCAGCAGCAGAGCGTGTTTGTCGGGTGTTCCCAGATAATGGCGACTCAGGGGATAGACCATGATACCACGCTTGGCGGCCCGGACGATCACCTTTTTTTCACGCAGCCCCGCGCTGAGTTCTAGGCAGGTGTGCAGTCCCGCCTCCAGACCTGCTATCTGTATCTGGTTGGTCAGAGGAGCGAGAGCCTCAACGAGCGTCGCCCGTTTCTGTGCATAGTGATAGCGCAGACGTTGAATATAGCGTTCCAGGTATCCCTCTTTGAAGAAGTGAACAAGCGCCTGCTGTAAGAGCCAGGAAGGATGGACATCGCTGAGAATCTTTGCTTGCGCCATATACTCACGCAAAGGTCTGGGCGCGATCACGTATCCCAAGCGCAACGATGGTGTGAGCAACTTCGCGAACGTGCCGATATAGGCCACTCTACTCAGATGATCTAGCCCGGCCAGGGCTGGCAAGGGCTGTGCGCCAAAGCGGAACTCGCTGTCGTAGTCGTCCTCGATAATCAGACTCTCGTTCTCCCGTGCCCATTCCAGCAGCGCAAGCCGACGTACGATCGACAGCCGCACGCCGAGTGGGAACTGGTGCGAAGGCGTTACATAGACCAGATGGGGGGCTGCCGCGCCTTGCGGCAAGTCCTCAACCCGCAACCCATCGGTATCTACCGGGATGGGAATGAGCCGGGCCTGCCGATGCTGAAAGATAGCCCTGGCTCTCGGATAGCCAGGGTCCTCCAGCGCTACACTACGTCCGCTGTCCAATGTGGCCTGCGCAATGAGATGCAACGCCTGAACCGCACTTGTGGTGATGATGACATCTTCCGCCTGGCAGGCAACGCCTCGTGCACGACCGACGTAGCTCGCGACAGCCGTTCGCAGCGCCAGATCTCCAACGGGTTCCTGGTAGTCACCTGGCAACGGCTGCTTACTCACTTCGCGCCAGATCTTTCGCCACACCCCTTCCGGCCAGAGTGCCGTCGAGGTTGCCCCCAGGCGAAAATCGATCACCCCAGGCTGGTTTGAGGGGGGCGACTCTCCATCGTCAAGCCAGGGGATCGTTTGGGTTAGCCAACGTGGTCGCTCCTGTGCTGTGGCTCCCTCTGCTCTTTCCAGTCGCGGCAAGTCACTACTGACAGACGTTCCTGAGCCGTGTCGCCCTATGAGATACCCTTCGATGAGCAGTTCTTCGTACACGGCAAGCACGATATTCCGCGAGATGCCTAGCTCTTTGGCCAGTGCCCGACTCGATGGCAGACGTATACCAGGTGCCAGCACGCCTCTCAGAATCGCTTCGCGCAATTGCTCAGCGAGTTGGCGATGTAGTGGCTTGTGGCGAGTGCGTGTCAGGGTAAGCGGGAGTGCGAGGTCTGGGGCGATTTTCCCAGTTGCTTTTTGTCCCATCTCAAGTGGCTCCCTTATTTGAAACGAAAGTGGCTCTGGTACGTAGGCCACTTTCGCTGTATTATAGAGCAAAGGGAAAGGAACGTCCAGGGTTTTATCTCCTAACATCCCTAATGTGCTGTTTCTTGTGAGGGTGAGAAGCTTCATCTGTCCTTTGGCCTTCCCTCATTGATTGGATTCTTTGTTGGAGGAATAGCGATATGTTGTATCTGCCTCACTTGCTCGCACTGGCAGGGGTGTGGAGCATTGTGGTGATCAGTCCTGGTCCTGATTTCATTGCC
>JAFMRP010001255.1 GCA_017354095.1 Ktedonobacteraceae bacterium | reverse complement strand
TTTGAGAGAGGAATGCTTGAGGTTATTTCAGCACAATCCATGAGCGATGGTCATGCTCACCGCGGTAGTCTTGATCCGAAGGATTGGTTCTCTGTCATCGTCCTCCTGGTGGCGACGTCGCATTTCACCCTCAGGAGCCCGCTCAGATAAGCTCAAAGTGAGCATCGTTTGTGACGTCGCCACTGGTATCATCTTACACATCGAAGGGAGCACGGGTAATGAGCACACGTCTTTCTCCTCTAGAGCTTCTTTTCTCTCCTTTTTTTATTTTACCACTAATTTTCTTGTCCCTCCTGATCTCAAGCGGTCTCAGCAGCCTGTTTTGCACCGGATACTAGTACTAGTATGTATTGCAAAATGCATAAAGCAGCTTGAGAACGACGCTCATAACAAGCGAGCAAAGAAGTAATAGATGAGTTTTCTTCTGGTGAGAGGGAGCATTACGTTGCCAGGGCGATGCGGCGCAGATTGCTGGCGATGACACCCAGTCCCAGCCACCGTTCCATCCCGTCTTGCCCATGATAGCCACTTCTGCGCCACCCATAGTCGCGTCTCAAGCTCGCAATGCGCCCTTCGATGCCTGCACGCCACCGATAGCCTCTGCGGAAGCATCGTGTGTGCTCGAATATTCGACGTTCCTCTGAAAGTTTACCAGCGGCTGGGATGGCCACCAGCTTGACACCTGCGGTGATGAGACGTTCCTCGGTGTCTGCCGAATGCACGCCCCGGTCGCCGGCCACCAGACCCGGTGGATGCTCAAAGATCGCCTGGTGATGTGCCACTGCTTCTAAGGCTTGTCCGTGCTCGGTTGGGTGTGAGAGGATCTCAAACCGAGTCACGATCCCGCCATCGACTTCATCGAGGATCACATGCCGACCAAATTCCACCAGTGCGCCGCCTTTATGGCGAGGGATCGCCCGCGTGTGCGGCTCAAAGAGGCTGAGCACTTTCTCCCCTGAGGCCATCTTCTTGCCTTCCAGTACGCGCTTGCGCGTCTGGGCGATCACCCGTTCCACCAGCGGCAGTATCGCTTGGACCTGACTGAGCAGCCGCTTAGCCTGCGATCCCGTCTGCTGCTCCAGCGTCGCTATCACCCGGGTGGCCTGCTGCACCATCTGCTCGGTAGTCTGGATGAGTTTCTGATACAGTTCCTTCTGCTGTGCTTCTTTGTCCTCGGCTTTCCGTCGGAGCTGCCGATGCAGCCTTTGGGCGACGTGCCGCGCTGTTCGCAGCCGGGAACGACAAACCTGTTGTACATTGCTCATCTGGTCCTTGACGAACCCTTTGGCTCGCCGCACCAAGCGGGAAAGCACGCGCACACTATCCACCAGCAGACCACTATCGGTAGGATGATGGATGTTCGTTTGTACACAGGTTGCATCGAGGCGCAGCTTGCGCCCTTTGGTCACCTTCGCTTGCCTCGCCAGCTCGACCACATGATCATTGAGGGCATGAATCGTTTCTGGCTGCAAGGTCTGTTCCCAGCGCCACAGGGTGCTGGCATCGGGCACCCCATGGAACGCCACTCGGCAGAACCAGCGCAGCACCAGGCTGTCGGCCACTCGCCCTTCGGTTTCGATGTCTCTCCACTGATAGAGGTGTTTGAGGATGAGCATGCGCAGGAGCACTTCAACTGGCGTGGAGTGTCGCCCATGGACCAGGGTGGAGCGATACCGCTTGCCAAAATCGGCTCGGACCTGCTGATACAACCGGTCGTCGTCGAGTAGGGAGTCCAGGTGCCGGAGCACCGGGTCGATCTCGGCTGCGAGCTCGGGCACCCGGGCAAAGACGTCTTCTCGTGCGTATTGGTCGATGAGCATCGGCTGGCCTCCTTGCACGTGTCTGCACGTGGTTCTCTTTCTCATCATTCTACGCACAATGCCCCTTTTTTGACCGCTCAGCCAACCCCTTTGGCCTCTCCTCTCAGGCCTTCTTATCACCTGGTCACGCTTTCCGTCGCGCGATCAGCCTCTCAAGCCGCTTCACAGGCTCATTTTGCAATGCATACTTGTACTAGCTATCATCGCACTCATGGGTATACTTGTAAATGACAAAATTCTGTGTCGTAGTTTCATGATAACTGTACGTCGTAAAACAAGTGTTCCTTTCAGCCTTCAGAGCTGGCTATAAGCCAAAAGAGCGTTATCTCATTACGACAGCTCCTTATCACCAAACTACGACACAGAATTTTGTCATTTACAGGAGAGATGAGATGAGATGAACGCCGACGGCACTGATCGGCT
>JAFMRP010001254.1 GCA_017354095.1 Ktedonobacteraceae bacterium | reverse complement strand
TATTAGCATCGATGTTAACCATCCTGGGGGAGAGGTTTTCAATGATCAGATTATTACCAACTCACACTTCGCACCCACTGCCATGATCGACAAAAATGCACCAGACCTGTACAATGGTGCGGTATTCTCAGCTGATCAAAAGGTAATCTATGCTATCGGTACACGCGGTATCCTGGCATTGAGTGTGAGTAACCTGAAGATCCAGCAAATATACGCCGATGACCAGTCCTTTACCAGCATTGCCTTGAGCACAGACGGAAAAACGCTCTACGCAATGAGCCCTGAGGGTGGTATAACGCTGCTCAACATCGCTTCAGGACAGTCTATCAAAGCGGCAGCGGTTCCTGCCAACAAGCCCAGTGGCATTGTCTGGGTTACAAAGTAGGCAAAAAAATGAGCGAACACATACTGATCGTTGATGATGAGAGCCGGGTGACGAGTGCGCTGCGCCGCACCCTGGCGTACGAAGGCTACCAGGTTTCGACAGCAGCTGATGGCGAGAGCGCATTGGCTCTCGCCATCAGCCAGCAGCCAGACCTGGTTATTCTCGATCTGATGCTACCCGGTATCGATGGGCTGGAAGTCTGCCGCCGCTTGCGCACAGGTGGTGATGAAGTAGCGATCCTGATGTTGACCGCGCGCGACGCTATACCCGACCGCGTCACCGGGCTGGAAATCGGAGCGGACGATTACCTTGTTAAGCCTTTCGCGCTGGAAGAGCTGCTAGCGCGTGTGAAAGCGCTGCTGCGCCGTCGTTATCCGCCAGAGGTCAGACGTGAAGTTCTGACCTTCGAAGATCTAGAACTCAATACCGCCACGCGCCTGGCCAGGCGCGGTGAGCGCACGATCAACCTGAGCACAACAGAGTTTGAATTACTGGCGATTTTTATGCGTAACCCTCGCATTGTGCTCACACGAGGACTGCTAATGGAGCGTATCTGGGGTAATGATTTTGAGGGCGGACCTAACGTACTTGAGGTCTATATCGGGCATCTGCGCAGCAAGCTCGAACAACGAGGAGAGCCACGCCTGCTTCAGACTGTGCGCGGAGCTGGCTATGTCCTGCGACTCGACCATGAGAAGGGATGATGGAGGCGATGATATATATCACTTTGCCTGCTCGTCTAGCGTTTTTCTCCACCCTGCTCGTCGGTCTGGCCTGTCTATTTTTTGGCACGAATATCTATAACCAGGCCGAAACAGCCGCTAGAAACAACCTTGATGATCTGTTACGCAACAGGGCTGGCGCTGTACAACTAGGCAAAGATATGCTGGGGCTAGATCCTCAGCATCCGCCCTCCCAGATCACCACCCTGCCCAGCGTCGACAGCCTGGGAACGAACGGCGTCGCCATTAAAGTCTATGCGGTCACTGATGAGCAACCTCAAGAGATTGCTTCGACCTCACCTCCTACAGCTTCTAATGACTTCATGCACACCAAAGTGATCAACCTGGGAAACAGTCCTGCCTACTGGGACTACCAGGCTATCCAGCGGGTGCTGCAGCAGTCATATCGCTATAGAAACGGCCTCTTCAGCACTATTGCTTATGCGGGCCAGCAGGTGCGTGTCTTCACGATACGCAATCCCGACAGTTTACACATCATTCAGACCGCCCGCTCAACAAGCGATATAGAACAGTCCATAAACGATTTGCGCAGCTTGTTCATCGGCGGCAGTAGTTTCGTGCTCCTTACCACGCTGCTCGGCACCTGGCTGATCAGTTGGGGCATACTGGCTTCGGTGCGCCGCATCACCAGAGCGGCCCAGGCCATCAGTGCTTCGCATGACTTCAGCAAGCGTGTGCCATATCGCCTCAGGTTAGGACGTGATGAGCTGGCGACGCTCACCCAAACATTTAACCAGATGCTCAGTAGCCTGGAAGAAGCCTATCAGCGCCAGCAGCGCTTTGTTGCTAATGCTTCGCACGAATTGCGCGCTCCTATCACCTCTATTCGTTGCAATCTTGATCTGTTAGCCAAAGCGCCCGACCTACCCGCCGAAGAGGTGCAGAGCGCACTCGATGACACACGAGCCGAAGCCGCGCGCATGGGGCGACTGGTCAATGATCTACTCCAACTGGCCCGCCTGGATAGCGCAACAGAGACCACAACAAATGCCACTACAACTTCAGCTGATGATGAATCAGGCTATAGGAAGATTGACACCATACGCGAGGAGATTGACCTGGATAGCTTATTGCTTGAAGTATTCCGTCAGTATCGACCACGCGAGGATGGCGAGA
>JAFMRP010001253.1 GCA_017354095.1 Ktedonobacteraceae bacterium | reverse complement strand
CCTATCAGCCGAGCGGTGAGGCTGGCTCCCTCCTGCACCTCTCCCACCAAGCGTTTAGTCTTCGGAGCGCGGTCCGATGGGACGTTTGAAGTAGTGGAAGGGGGTCCAGTTTCCGCAGGGTTCCCACTGCTCGGTTAGCATCTCAGCCACGATCGCGTTGCGGTTCAGCCCGACGCGACGCGCGTATTCCCACTGCCGAACTTCCTTGAGATTCCAGGGACGCCGGCAGTACAGAGCAAACGCGGCGACATCAGAGAGTTCCCAGCCCGCCTTGCCCGCTTCGCGCAGGATTATCATCTCGTCGAAGGCTGTGGCACGAAATGTACGGCTCTGCCAGTTTCCTCCCGCGACTCGCTCGCGAGCCGTCACGCGCTTTTCAGCATAGGCATCTGGCGGGCCAAAGGCATCGAGGGGTTCTTCTCCGCTCTCTTGCAGGTGGCTTTCCACTTCAGCGATAATCTCGCCGATCTGTGAATACTCCAGACCATAGCGCTGGAGGCTGGCGGATAGCTGTTCAAGGTACGTATGGTGCATCATGCTTATTTCTCTCCTTTTTTATAAACCAGGCTCGTAACGTGTTCAGCGAACGAGGCCCAATCCTGCGCCTGCTCCTCGAAGGTGTGGCGCCCCTGCTCGGTGAGCGTGTAATATTTGCGTCCAGGCCCCTGTTCGCCGGCTGTCCAGCGATTCGTGACCAGGCCGGCCTCTTCCAGACGGGCCAGAAGGGGATACAGTGTCCCCCCTTTGATGTGTCCCAGACCCGCCTGGGCCAGGCGCTGGCCGATGGCGTATCCGTAGTACTCGCCATCGGCCAGCACGCCCAGGACGCAGAGGTCCAGAACACCGCGTAGCCACTGGGTTCGTCGTTCTGTTTTCATACATAGATAGTAACACAACCTAGATAGAAATGCAACCTATGTAGGCTATCTTTTTTCCTATGTTGCATACATTGGCGCTACACCTGTGATTTTTCTTAACAAAGGTTCGAAATTCTCTCGAATAAGCTCTTCACAAATTAATGTCCATTTCGTGTAATATTTCGCGGTGCGAAACGATAGTTCAGATGAGTTACTCAAAAAGCACGAGGGAAACGATGCAAGCGAACAAACATATGGTACAGGCGGAGCAGGAGATGGCCCTTCTGTACAAAAAAGACGCACCAGGTCTGCTTGCCTATGTCCGTATGTGCATCCCCTCCGTTGAAGATGCGGAAGACCTGGTGGTGGACGTTTTTCTGGCAGCGCTTGCGAATGCCAAATTTGCCACGCTTTCAGAGAGAGAGAAGCAGTTGTGGCTCTGGCGAGTGACTCGTAACAAGGTGATCGATACGTACAGGCGTGCAAAAACTCGTCAGAACGTGACACTTGAGCAGGAAGCTCACGGATTGTTTGAAGATGAGATGTCCGGTCCCGAAAATAGAGCTTTGCAGCAAGAAGATTACAGGGAGTTGTCTGCTCACCTACAACGGTTGCCCCCACTTCAACAGCAGATTTTACGCCTGCGCTTTGGCCAGGATTTAACCTGTCGTGAGATCGCGGCCATGTTGGGAAAGCCAGAAAACGCGGTGCGCGTCACGCTTTCACGCGGCTTAAACCTGTTACGAAAAATCTATCGACGAAGAAGGGAGGAGCAGGAAAGTGGCTGAGAAGGATGATTTTTTCACGCCTGAAGAAGTAGACAGACAGATTGAAAGGCTGAGCCATTTCGAAGAAGGTGATCGTAGAGACGCAGAGGCCATGGCATATCTTCGCAGCTTTTACCAGGCCGATGCCCGGCAAGAGCAAAAGGCGCTCGATCGAATCTGGAATCGCGTCGCAGGCGCCACTCGTTTTGAACCAGATAGTCACGCAAGTGAGAAAGAACAACCCATGCAACATCCGCAAACGCCCTATCACGCCGAAGCTCTGGGCAGATCCCACGGATCACACCCGCGGCGCGCTCGCCTCATGCAGCGACTCGGCATATTGGTGGCAGCTGCCATTATGGTAGCCCTGGTTGGTAGTATGACCCTGGTTTTGTACGCGGCTCGATCTCAAAATGGCGGGAATGGCTCTCATCCATCATCAGCTCAGGTGCCGCTCTCGGTCACGTCGGTCAGTATGTCGGTCACACCTGGATCGATCGCGGGCATATCCTGTGGAACGAAGGTGACCGTGACCTACACGGCAGTCTTCCATGTCAAGCCGAATAGCACCGGAGGAACAGTCAAGTTCAATTACACCGTCAACAATGGGCGTGGGCAAACT
>JAFMRP010001252.1 GCA_017354095.1 Ktedonobacteraceae bacterium | reverse complement strand
AAACACAACTGTACGGGTACGAACCACTTCTCCCCGCTTGCGCCCCTGATAGCCTGACGCGCAGACCTGATCAAACCGGCGATGGGGAGCGGGCAAGCTGTCTGCCTGCGGCAGTGCGCGTTGACGGGCCGCTTGCCTGGTTCCATCGACATCGATCACGAGCCACTGACGACCGATTCGGTCGAACAAGCCTCCAGGAGAAGGAAACGGTTTGCGAGCAAGCCCATCCTTCTGAAAGAGCTCCCGAAGTGCCTCTACACTGGCTTGATCGAGAGCCGCCAGAAACCGAGACAGGGTGGAGCGGTGAGGCAAACGGTTTCGGCCAAAAAGCGCCATAAAGGCGTCCGCCCACGGAGCAAGCCGTTCGTAAAAGGCCAGCAAGGTCGGTTCGCCCGAAAGAATGTAGCCGATCAGCACAACGGCAAAATCGATGAGGTCATACGTGCCAAAGCAGGCGCGAGCAAAGCGCACCTGTTCCTCAATCGCTTGCAGGACTTCCGTGTGTGAAAGCACCTGAGCGAAAGCCACCACTTCGCCAAACCACGAGGGGAGATCGGGCATCAGCTCTGGCGACGACTGGATCGTCACCGATGACGAAAGGCTTTCCATCATGATCCTGCCATAACCGGCAAGAGCACGTGGGAGGGGTGCTCCGGGTCATGGTAGACCTGCTGCTCTGCGACACGCATGGTGGTGGCAGTGGCGAGCGGCTCATCGGTGCCGAGATTGCGGTTCCAGCGCGGGAAAGCACCACTGGAGACCTGAATCCGCAGGCGATGGCCACAGTGAAAACGATAGGCAGTGGGCCATAGCTCGATGTTGACCTTGAGATACCCGTCGCTCTGGGGCACAGGTCGACCAGGCGCGAGGCGTTGGAGTCCATCACAGACATTCATCGACTTGCCAGAGGATTCCACATCCGTGATCCGCACAAAGAAATCGGTATGCTCCAGGCTGGAGCGGACAAACAGTTCTGCCGAGACTGGCCCGATCACTTCCAGATCGCGTTCCAATGCAGGACTGGTAAACGTCAGAACATCTGGACGAGCTTCTAAAGCGCGGTTATCCTGCCGTTCTGGTTCCGTCCCAATGCCAGCTCCCCCAACGCTCGGCGTGGGATCGCTTGGATCATAGCGGTAGCGATCAGGTGACGAGGTAGGAGGAAGAGTGGGAGCGAGGGCGCCCTCCGGCTGAAGATACCATCGCTGTGGCCGCACCCCTGGTGGGGGGAAACTTGGCAGATCGCGCCACTCGTTTACGCCCATGACATAGAGATGAACCGGCATCTCGCGCAGGCGTGGACCTCCCAGCGTGTGTTCGCGTAGCCAGAGCATTTCTTCATTCGCTCTCTCCGGTGCCGCTGCTCCTCCGAAATGGGTCCACGGGCCAACTGTCAGGAACGGTTGCCTGCCTGCACGGACCAAGGCAGCATAGTCTCGCAGCAGAGCGGGCAGCATGAAATCGTACCAGCCACTCAGCAGGTGAGTTGAAGCCGTGATCTGCTGGATCTCCTGACGAAAATCTGCTGGATTCCACCAGGGATCGCCAGGCTGTTCATGCGCGAGAATGTCGTGCCAGATAGGGTAGGAGGTGCCAAAGGCGAGGGCACCCAGAGCCTTGAGGGGAAGATGCGTCATGAGCTTCTTGAGCTTGCGCGCCCCGTCCGCCGGGCGGGAACCTGGATGAGCAATGACCGAGATCCAGCCCAGCACTCCGTCGAGGAACAGCGCATCCCCTGGATACCACATGCTGCGAAAATCGGCACTGGTGAGTTGCGCGGAGAGCGCTTTGAGCATGGGACCAGCAGCCGCAGCAAACGCCCACGAGGTAAATCCGAGATAACTGGGTCCAGAGGCTACCAGTTCGCCCGTGAACCAGTCCTGCTGAGCGAGCCATGCCACCACAGCCTGGGCATCGGCTCGCTCCTGCCGGAACGGGTCGAGTTGTCCTCCTGACCCTTCCGCGCCGCGACTACTCACCGCAAGCACCTGAAAGCCGCGCTCGGCATACAGCCGGTTGAAGAACTCATTGTGGCGGGTGGAGCGATACGGTGCCATCATGGGCAAGGTTGGCCTGCGAGACAGCGAGCGTGGCGTGTAATGATCAGCCAGCAAGATCACGCCATCTGGCATCGGGATCGGCATATTCTTCTGGACATCGACCTCGTAGGTTTCCGCTGGAGGCAGTTTCAAGAGCCTGGCAACCAGGCGACTCATCAGTGTCATTGGCTGTTCCCTTTCTGGTAGTG
>JAFMRP010001251.1 GCA_017354095.1 Ktedonobacteraceae bacterium | reverse complement strand
CTCTTCTTCTTTGGAGGTGTCCTGCTCGTGATTGGATGGGTTATGGAGCGCCACAAGAAACACCCAACGATTATGGGTGAGGATCGAGACATACTGAAAAGCAGTTCGACGGAAATGGAATGGCAGCGATCTGGCGGTGCTCATCAGCCTCTAGAGAGCATGGTGGCTAGCATGCAGATTATCTTGCTAACCATTGGAGGGGTGGTTGCTTATGGTCTTCTTATGGATCAGGTGACAGCTCACCTCTGTGTTGAGTATTTCACGCTTGGTCACGTAGATTACTGGAATCTGCAAGACCCTACGCTTCTTGCCTTGGAATGGGGGGTGATCGCTACGTGGTGGGCAGGGTTATGTGCGAGCATTCCAGTGGCCCTAAGCGTGCGTCTTTCCTCACACCGCCCCAAGCTTTTTGCCTATCATCTGCTTCGGCCAATGCTAGGTATTCTCATGGGTATGGCAGGCATGACCCTGGTAGCAGGAGTAGCAGGATATCTCATGGCTCGAGCGGGTGAAATCTCTTTGAGAGAGCCATTGGCCTCATTAGTACCGCCAGCCAAACAGGCAGTCTTTGTAGCAGACGAATGGGCTCATACTGCTGCCTATGGGACTGGCCTTCTCGGATGCATCGTTCTTTGTTTCTGGTCATGGTGCAAGCGAGGAGCATTACAATGCCTTGAAGCGACCACTCATCCAGGGGATGGACAGCTTTTCAATCCACCATCCCGGTGGGAAAAGCGTCTGGTCATGGTCCTTATGGGAATTGGTGGTGGTAGCCTTGTTCTAGGTATCCTCTTTCTCTGCGCTGTGAATATTGGCTAAGCTCACGCTTTAACAGCGATGAGAGCAGGTCTTCGAGAAATATGGTGCGCAACGACTCAACTGCTGCTTGATCGAGAGCCGCGAGAAAGCGGCTGAGTGTCGAGCGGTGAGGGAGGCGTTCGCGTCCGAAGAGGGCCATGAACGGAACGGCAAAAGGACGTAAGGACTCATAGAAGGCTTCCAACGTGCGCTCGCCGCTGATGGCATACCCCAGGAGCACGACCACGAAGTCAATCAACTCGTAATGGCCGAAGCGGCGCCGGGCGAAGCGCACGCGTTCTTTAATAGCGGCAATCACTCCCTGGCGGCGCAAGTGATGAGCCATCAGCGTCACTTCTCCGAACCAGCTGGGAAGTGAAGGAACCGAAGAGGCAGAAGCCTGAATACTGACGAGATCAGATCTGATACTGGCCATTGGCCCTCCTTCCCGAAAAGATGATCACGTGCTTTCTTCCAGCGGGGCCTCTATGCATACTCCTTGGACAAGGGCACGGCAATCTCAGCCGCCATGCGCTCTACGATCCCATCGGGAAAGGGAGCGAGCAGGCACAACACCAGGTGCGTCGCGCCCGCTTCGATGTACTGGCGCAGCGTTTCGCGTCCAGCAGCCAGATCGAGGGGATTAATCAGAAGTTGCACTGAGCGTTCGATGGTCGCCGGGTCACGCCCGACGGCTGCGCAATGGTCGTCAAGCACCGCACTTCTGTGCCTGAATTCAGCTACGCCGCTTGTTGGCGTGTGGGAGGTATTCCAGATATCCGCATAGCGTGCAACCATACGCAACATCAGCTTTTCGCCGTTGCCGCCGATGACAAATGGCGGGCAGGGATGTTGCAGTGGCTTGGGGGCACACCGTGCCTCGGCGAGACGGTAATAGGCCCCGTCAAAGGTGACGACCTCTTCCGTCCAGAGGCGACGAATGATCTCGCATGCCTCACCCATCCGTCGGATACGTTCCCCAGGGGGAAAGAATGGAATGCCATAGGAGGTATGTTCCTGCTCACTCCATGCCGCTCCGATGCCAAAATCGAGTCGCCCGTGCGCGATGTGGTCGACCGTCGCCGCCATCTTCGCCAACACTGCTGGATGTCGATAGGGATTGCCGGTGACCAGTACGCCCACGCGCACCCGTTCGGTTTGGGCGGCCAGGGCGGCCAGTAACGTCCAGCCCTCCAGGCAGGGCCCGGACGGATCGGCTCCTGCAATCGGATAAAAATGATCGAAGACCCAGGCATGCGTAAAGACTTCGTTGGCATCGGTTGCGCGCCAGACCCGCACGATGTCCTCGTACATCATCATTTGAGGCATGGTTTTGACGCCGAAGTGCAAGGAGTTGTTCATAGGTGTGCTCTCTTTCTATGCTTCCGCGAGCTACAAGGTTCAGAGATCAAGGAGAAATATAACCGGTTAACAAAATGGGCGAGTATCCT
>JAFMRP010001250.1 GCA_017354095.1 Ktedonobacteraceae bacterium | reverse complement strand
AGGCAACTGGGTGACGAATAACGTGTATTTCTGTTTGGGAGCCAGGCCATACACCTGAACATTCATCGTATCGTTGAACTTGTCGGGGATGATGCTCACCTCGCCACGAGCAGAGGGCAAGCATTTTTGAATGGCAGTTCCCGCAGGTACCACCGGAAAAGTGAAAGGTTGATTTCCATTAAGCAATGGATTCTGAGACTGGGTTGCATTGATATCGGGGCTACTACAGGCCGCCAGGAGCCCGATCACGAGGAGGCTCAGCACGCCAGGTAGCAGACGTTTGAAAAAGTGGTTACGCCTTATCGACTTCATAGGTACCATCCCTTCGGAAAAAGTACAAATCGCTGAGTGACTGCTCTGCCTTCACTCAGATGGAGTGTACCCGCTATGGCCTGGTTCTGGCATGCGTAACCTTACCCAAATTTCATAGCCACTTCGTGAGGCGGCCATTTCTACCTTGATTGAGAGTCACAACACGTTATCTGTTTCCGCTGGAAAGCCTGCTGCATAACGCTTGTTCTACCAAACAAAGGAAAGAAGGGATAACATTGTCAACCTTTGCACAGATGGGCCAGACACTCATTCACCGCTTCGCATTCTTGGGTCAGCCCGCTTGCCTCAAACTGAACGGATGCCTGCTCAAAATGGGTTCGTGCTGATCCTCGTTCGCCATGATCGCGGCAGAGCAGCCCCCACGCGACATGAGTTCGTGCGGCCTCCAGAAGAGATTTGCCCGAGAACAGTGCCTGTACGCTGGCCTCCAGATGGATCTGTGCCTCCTCCCAGCGCGTGAGTTGCGCCAGTGCCTGCCCCAACCTATAGCTTCTCTCGGTGCGTCTGCTTCATCCCACCGTAGACACGATAGCCAGACGATAGCTGTGCGATAACTCGCAGGTATTCCTTGCAGCAGCGCTTTGGCACTATACTATTTGCACTATACTAAAGGCGGGGAGAGAGGTTTCACCCAGTAAGGAAAAGCAGAGCAGAATATGCCTTTTGCCTTCTCTCTTCGGGGAGGCAGACCGTAGCAAAACAGCGACGATCGTGAGCAGTGATCGAAACGACGGCTGTTTCCATCACTGTCGCTCAAGAAGAGAAAGGAGAGATGAATATGACGGATGCTGGAAAGAAGACCTGTGAGGGGGCCCGGCCAGATGCCGTGGATTGGAAGAGTGAGGGGTGTCCTGATCTCTTTGGTCAAAGGTAGAACGCGGAAACGTGCGAGAGAAGAACTGATACAGAAAAGAGCATGGATTAGGAAGCTGATCCATCGAGAAGGGGACAGAACCCCATGTCTGAGAGGCATTCATCAAATCCACAATATATTCTGGGGCAGACCTCCCAGCATGATCAACTCATGATACGACAGGGAAAACTGCTCAACTCGTTTACCCGACGCATGCTTGAGGACGCCGGGATCAGCCAGGGCATGAGGGTGCTCGATATTGGCTGTGGTCCTGGTGATGTGAGCCTGCTTGCCGCCTCCCTGGTGGGCAAAGAAGGCCGCGTGGTTGGCGTAGATAGCAGCGTGGCCGCTATCGCACGGGCACAAGCCCGTGCAGCCGACGCTGGCTTCTCACAGACGAGTTTTCAGGTGGCCGATATCCACCAACTGGATGATGAGCAGCCGTTCGACGCCATCGTCGGTCGTCTTATTCTCCAGCATGTGCCCGATCCTGTCGCGCTGCTACGTCGCCTGCTCACCCGCCTGCGCACAGGGGGAGTGGTTGCCTTCCAGGAATATGATCTCTCCCCTCAAACGTATGCCACGCTGCCCGCTTCCCCGCTCTGGGAGCAAGCACAGGAGTGGTGCAGAGGGGCTTTTCAGCGGTTCGGCAGGGAGTTGCGGATGGGAATGAAGCTCCCCGGCACCTTTGTGGCGGCGGGATTGCCCGTCCCGCAGTTGCGTTACGAGGCGGCGATTGGGACTGGGCGAGACTGGGAGGGCTATGAGGTCCTGGCCGCTGCCGTTCGCGCGTTCCTGCCAGCCATCCTCAGGCTAGGCGTTGCCACTGCCGAAGAAATCGACATCGAAACCCTGGCCTCGCGCTTGCGCGAGGAAAGCGTCAGCCAGGGAGGGGTCACGCGCTACATCGGCCTCGTCTCAGCCTGGACCAGCACAGGCGTGCAGTGATCGTCAGTTGGGAAGCCCGCAATGCTCTGGCCTCAAAAATCGTTCGGCCAATCTTCTCATCAGCGGAAGCAGGCGATCGATCAGATGACGTTCCCTATCGCTTCACTACCCGGTGC
>JAFMRP010001249.1 GCA_017354095.1 Ktedonobacteraceae bacterium | reverse complement strand
CGGTAGCGCTGAATCCCCGCGATTCCGGTTACCACTCCGATCTCCAGTCCGTTCTCCTCCAGTACTGGACCCTGCTCAATGTGCAACTCTAGAAATGCTTTGATCGCGCCCGCTGTGCGCAGTGGCTTGTGGAGCCCGGCTGGATCGCCTCCGAGAGCGCGGATGCAGTCGTTGAGGTGGCGACCGGCGTCGTCTTGTAGCGCCAGCATGCTATCGCTCAAACCGCCGGCCATCCCGCGACTGCCGATGGTTGAGATGCCAAAGGCTGACGGCTCCTCGGCCAGAAAATCAATGATCTCCAGGGGATGGTCAAGCTCAATGGCTGCATCGTTGAGCGCGCGCACGATCTCCAGCGCGCAGAGGACACCGATCGCACCATCGAAGCGCCCGCCGTTCGCGACGGTATCGATATGCGAACCGGTGGCAAGGGCGGGCAGGCTTGCCTTTTGGCCGGCGCGCCTCCCGCTAATATTGCCCGCGCTATCAGTAGTGACGGACAGGCCGCTCGCCTGCATCTCTTCTTTTAGCCACTCACGCGCCTGCCTGTAAACGTCGGTAAAAGAGCGCCGGGTGTAGAGCGTGCCGGGTTCGTGGAATGTTACAAGCTGCTCCAGGGACGCCTGCAGGCGCGGTGGATTAATTGGCAGCATCAGATCGATCACCTCCGGTGGATGAGTAGAGGGCTTCACTCAGGTCGCGCGCGGCCTGCTTGAGAACATGCAAGAACTTCTCGAACCGCAAGCGCTGAGCTGGCCCGGCGAGCGAGAGGCCATATCTATACTTTCCCACTCTATCGAGAACCGGAACCGCGATACCAAACGCGCCATCGTCTACCTCGTTGAGAGACTGGACGTAGCCATCCCGTTTCAGTGTCTCTACCTGCTGGAGCAACTTTGGGGCGTCCACGCGGCAGGCTCGCAGGAAGCCGCGTTCCTCCGCCATCTGTATATAGTGGCGCAGTTGGGCTTCGCTCAGCGTGCCCAGCAAAATTTTCCCTGAAGCGCCCGCGCACAGTGGCATTAATTTACCAACTTCGAAGGAGAGGCGAATGGAAAGCGGGCTTTCAATGCGTGCCAGGCACATGGCGTGCGGAAAGACCAGGCCCGTGAGCATGACCGTTTCCTCTGTCTCGCGTACTACCCGCTCCATGATAGATTTCGCCAGCGTATCGACCACGTGGCTGCTGCCGGCGACCAGTCCCAGGCTGAGCATAGATAGGCCAAAATGATAAGTACCTTGCGGGCCGGCTTCGACAAAATTTTTGTTGCGCAGCGTACCGATAATTCTGTACAGGCTGCTGCGCGAAATACCAAGCTCTGCCTCCATCTCGCTGGCTTTCATCTCGCCTCCATGCTGGGCCAGCACCAGCAGTGCATCCAGGGCCTTATTCAGTGTTTGCAATTCGTCGCGCATACCTGGCCGCCTCCCTTGATTGCGTACCGGTTTTGTGAAACCTGGATAAAATCCCATTATGTGGGAAGATAATTTTTACTGTATCCGATTTATGGGAATTATACATAATGCTGTCGTGGTTTGCAATGCCCCGCCAGATTTACCTCTCGCTCGAATGCTACTATAATAGACACTATGTTATTCAGCAGGCAGGCAATAGTGGGAGATCGCCAGGAGTGCTCGGCTTGTTGGAGGAAATTTTGTTTGTTTGGAGGGAAAAGAACATAGATGATAAAGGTTGATGTTTGTCAGGAGGGGATATCGTAGTGAAACGTGGAACCTACCAGTCTCCGCCGGTTGTCTGTGTGATTGCTGGCGATGACGCGGCGCCAGAGGTGATGCGCCCCACGGTTGAAGTCCTGCGCTCGCTCGTGCCTGCTATCCGCTTCGAGGAGGCGCTGTGTGGACGCGAAGCCCAGGCTCGTACCGGCAGCGCGTTCCCTGATGAGACGCGGCAGGCCATAGACGCCGCCGATTGCGCGCTGTTCGGCGCCAGTGGCGGGCCGAGCCGCCCCATCCTGTGGTATCTGCGCTGGAACAAAGAGACCAGCGTCAATATTCGCCCTGTGCGCTGGCTGCCTGGCTATAACAGCCCGATGCGCCACCCGGAACGCATCGATTACGTGATTGTGCGCGATAACCTGGAGGGGATGTATCCGCCGCGTGAGGGAGATCTTGCCGAACTGGGAACGCTGGCCAGTAGCTCTGGCTGGTGGCAGGCCCCACCTGTCGCGAAGAAAGGCGCGTACGCTGTGCGCGTGGCGACCGATGAGCAGTTGCGCCGCGTGGCTCAGGCTGC
>JAFMRP010000274.1 GCA_017354095.1 Ktedonobacteraceae bacterium | reverse complement strand
TGTGCTCTACTGTGCCTTCGCCTTCGCAATGATCAAGCACTTCTATCCGGGCGAGCAGGGCAACAATTTCTGGTATCGCTATGAGGAGCTGGGCAGCACACCGGGCGAAGCACTGTTGAATGTCGTCTTGCATCCCTGGCTCCTTTTCACACTGTTCATCACCGTTGACCGCGTCTATTACCTGTTCAACCTGATGCGCAGCCAGGGGTTTCTGAGCCTGCTGGCCCCAGAATGGTTGCTGCCGGCGCTGCCTGCCCTGGCCATCAACCTGCTCAGCACGTATCCGCTTTATTACAGCGGCGTCTACCACTACAATGCCGTCATTATACCGTTTATTATGATCTCCTCCATACATGGACTGAAGCGGCTACTGGTCATCTGGCAGGGCTGGCGCGGCGAGATGGCCGAAGTGGCGGCGGACCCGGTGCTGGTGGTGGCTGGAGTTGGGGGGCAGGTCAGGGCGCGGAGGTCGGAGCGTTCGCTGGTCGGCTTGAGAAGCGCATATGCCGGCATCGTGCATGGTGTGGTGACTCATCCCACAGTCACGCGATCTGCCGCAGTTTTGCAGCCGCGTCTACGCTGGCTCAAAGAGCGGCAGGTCGGCCGCTGGCAGGCGTTCAGCGAGCGTATGGAGCCGCTGGCCAGAGCTGTGCCGGCGCGATCGTTGCAATGGTTGTTGATGGTCTGGATTGTGATGATGATCGGGCTGAACCTGGTTATCTTGTATGTGCCGCTCAACTGGGTGAACTGGGCTGATCATCTGCCGGGTGCGCGCGAACAGCATGTGCAGCATATTCTCGACATGATCCCCCCTGATGCCTCGGTTTCGGCGGGTGGCAACCTCAACCCTCACCTGACGCGCCGTCAATATGTCACTGTTTTCCCGCAATTAACCTATATCGGCGAAAATGGTATCAGGGGGAACGTACAATATGTCGTAGTGGATCTGGGGGCGGTTTTTCCCGAGGATAAGGTGAGCACGGCGAAGACGCTCAATCAGCTTGTGAGTTCGGGAGCGTTTCGTGTTCTGGCTCAGGCTGAAGATGTTATATTACTGGTAAGGCAAAGCCCGTAGCGCACTATATGCGAATGATGTTATAATCCGAACATAGGGGTCTGTGTTATTCTTAAATCATAGAGGGCACACCCAGGCAGGAGACCGGCAGCCCGGAGAGCCCTGATTGCCGGGGAGTATGTGTAGCATAGCTCTTGAGCGTGTATGCGAGCGAGACTTGTTGATGGAGGATAGCAGGATGCTCAATAACCCCCAATCGAGAGAACCCGTGAACGCACAACCGACAGATGTCATACCAAGGGGTGAGCGCATGGCCGATTTGCCGACCAAACAACCTGTACAACAGCCGCCACCGGCCCCTGAAGTCAATCCCGACGTTGAAAATGCTGAGATACGTCAGGAAGAGGCTCGGACGGTACGCTATGCCATCGGCAAATTGAACGACTTTTTACAGTGGTTTATTACTGTGCTGGCGGTGACGTTGACCATCCGCTTTCTCCTCATGCTGATTGGTGCGGACCCCGCGAATCTGTTTACAGGTTTTTTGTACGCTCTGACCGAGATTATTCTCTTCCCCTTCAAGAACATTGTGCATCCCTCTGTCATTCGTGCGCCCTATCAGCAGTTCGAGTGGTCGACGATCATCGCGATAGGGATCTACTGGCTAATCTTCTGGGCTATCAGGCGTTTCCTGCGCATCTTGATCTCCAGCCCGGAGGAGCCTGCGAGCTGAGGCTGATCGTGGCCAATTGTAGGGCGGTCCTGCCACCGCGCGTCACTGGCGCGCGGTGGCTTTGCGCTCCTCCTATCCCACAAAACGTTTCAATGTGATATACTTTTGGGCAACCAGGAGGTGTGCAGTGAAAGACCTGAGCGTTTTTAGTGGAAATGCTAATCGCCAGCTGGCTGGCGAAATATGTAAATATCTGCGAATACCGCTGGGGGATGCGGATGTCTTCCAGTTTAGTAATGAGAATATTTTTGTTAAAATCAATGAAAATGTGCGCGGGAACGATGTTTTCGTCATTCAGCCATTTAGTGCTCCAGTCAATCGTTCTATTATGGAATTGTTGATCATCGTTGACGCGCTCAAACGAGCCTCGGCGGCTCAGGTGACGGCCGTTATTCCCTATTATGCGTATGGACGGACGGATAAGAAAGATCAGCCGCGCGTACCGATTACCGCGCGGCTGATTGCTGATTGTATCACGGTTGCGGGTGCTGATCGTGTTGTGAGCATGGATATGCATGCCGGGCAGATCCAGGGCTTTTTTAATATACCGGTTGATGAGTTGACCGCGCAGATTATCCAGGCGCATTATTTTGCCCAAAAGAATTTGCAGAACCTGACCGTTGTCTCGGCCGATGAGGGGTTTGCCAAGAAAGCGCGCAAGCTGGCAGATCGTCTGCACGCGCCCCTGGCTATAGTGGAGAAGCGCCGATTGGGCAACGACGGTGTGACTGAGGCGATGGGAATTATCGGCAACGTAGATGGTTGTGACGCGCTGATTGTCGATGACGAGATCGACACCGCCGGCTCGTTGACGCAGGCGGTACGGGTGGTACATGAGAGGGGAGCGCGCACTATTTATTGTTGCGCTACACATGGAGTATTTTCTGGTCCAGCCATTGAGCGTCTCAGTAAATCGCCCATTACAGAGATTGTCGTCACCGATTCTATACCTCTGGCAGAGCACAAGCGGCTACCCAACATGACCGTGCTTTCGGTCGCGGAACTGCTGGCCGGAGCAATCAGCCGTATTCATGATGGGCGCTCGGTAAGTGAACTATTCTGGTAAGCTGTTATGTTTGGTGTTATAATAGTGCGAGGCAAAAGGGCATCCCCTGGGATGCCCTTCTTATTGATTGAGAGCTATAGAACAGGGTGGAGGGGCGTAAACGCATGAAACCACTTGTCGCAATTGTTGGCCGACCGAATGTCGGCAAGTCTACATTTTTTAATCGTATGATCGGCGAGCGCATGGCGATCGTCGAGGATCTTCCGGGAACAACGCGCGACCGTTTGTATGGTGATACGGACTGGAACGGGCGCGATTTTACATTGATCGATACTGGTGGTCTGGAGTTTGGCAATGACATCCCGGTGGGACAGGTTGGTTTGCATGGTCAGCCCGGAGACCTGATGAACCACGTCATGGACCAGGTTCACCTGGCGATTGAGGAGGCGGACGTCATTGTTTTTCTGGTCGATGCTCGTTCTGGAATTACCGCCGCCGACGAAGAAGTCGCCGCCCTGTTGCGCAAGAGTAACAAGCCGGTGATTCTGGCTGCCAACAAAGCTGATAACGCGGCCCGACGTATGGATGCCGTCGAATTCTATGCTCTGGGATTGGGCGAGCCTATTGTCATCTCCTCCATCCAGGGTTCGGGTACTGGCGATCTGCTCGACGTGATTGTTGAGGCGCTCCCATCGCGTGAGGAGATGGAAGAAGAGGATGAGGAAGGTATTACGCGCATCGCTATTGTGGGCAGGCCAAACGTTGGTAAATCCTCCCTGTTGAATGGCATACTGGGCTCACCGCGCTCGATCGTGAGTGATGTACCCGGCACAACGCGCGACACCATTGATACATCCCTTGAGTACGAAGGTCGTCAGTTGCGCATCATCGATACCGCCGGCATCAGGCGCCGTGGGCGTGTTGGTCCGGGAGTCGAAAAATACAGCGTATTGCGCTCCACGCGTGCTATCGAGCGTTGTGATGTGGCTGTGCTGCTCATCGACGCGTCCGAAGGGCTGACCGCGCAAGACACCCATATTGCCGGGATCATCCAGGAGCAGAATAAGGGAGTCATAATCGTCGTTAACAAGTGGGATCTGGCGCAGGAGCAGCGCCGGGCCGAGCGTGAAGGGGTGTATGCCAGGCCAGACGAGGAGATCGAGAGTGCCGAGGGCTATCGCGAGATCATCGGCGAGGGTTTAAAGTTCCTGCCTTACGCACCTGTCATTTTTGCTTCGGCCAAAACCGGCTATCATGTTAAATCGATACTGGATACTGCTTTGCAGATAGCTGATACGCGCTATCTACGTATACCTACATCCCGGCTCAACGAGATGCTGCGCGAAGCTGTGCGGCGGTTTGACCCGTCGGTGATCCGCTCGCGGCCACTGAAACTGTATTATGGTACGCAGACGCGCGTTAACCCGCCCACCTTCGTTTTCTTTGTGAACGATCCCCAGGCCGTTCACTTCTCATATGAGCGCTACCTGGAGAATCGTCTGCGTGAAACCTTTAGTTTTAAAGGAACGGCCATACGTATGTTTTTCAGGCCGCGTACCCGCGAAGAGCGTCGATAGTGGCTTGAGCGCAGGTCCTACAACTTTCCGCCTTGCTGTCCCGTATATGTTAACAGCAAACGGACCTGAGGGGTTCGGAAAACCTCAAATTTCACTTTTTGCAGCCGCAGGCAGAGCGAACAGCCTGCCACGCGGCTTTAAACTAATAAAAAAAAACGTAATTGTAATCAATACTGCTATATGCTATAGTGGGCACAAAAGAATGTTGAAAAATCCTGTTCCTGTGAGGTACGTACCTATGCATCTCAAGATTACTGCCGCCGACAAAACCGATGTAGGGAAACAGCGCGAACAAAACGAGGATTGTGCGTACAAGCGGGTTGAGTCAAGCGAAGAAGGTGATAAGGGTCTGTTTATCGTCGCGGACGGCATGGGGGGGTACAAAGCGGGAGAAGTCGCCAGCAAGCTAGCGATCGAAACTATCAGCAAAGCGCTGGACAGCTTCTTCAAGCCGCTGCCTGATCAGCCGACTATCCGTCTGGATAGAGCTGCCACGCTCAAAATGCAGCCGGTGCGCAAAGGCGATGCGAGCGGTCAGAAAACGCGTAAGCTGGACGAGACGTCCGAAGTCGCGGATATTGAGGAGCGGTTGAAAACGGCCATCCAGCAGGCCAACGCCGCCATCTTGCGTCACGGCGAAAAAAATCCGGTCGCGCGTGGTCTGGGCAGCACGGTCACTGCCATGCTGCTGCATGATCAGCAGGCGTATATTGCCAACGTTGGTGACAGTCGTACGTATTTATTACGCGACAAACAGTTGACAGCGTTAACACACGACCATTCGCTAGTTGCTAAACTAGTTGAGACCGGGCAGATTGATCCAGAGGACGTCTACACGCACCCTCAGCGCAACCTGATCTATCGTTCACTGGGAGCAGGACACAAGAGTATCGAAGTGGATGTGTTTCACGAAACGGTGCAGCCTGGCGACACATTTTTACTCTGCTCGGATGGTCTGTGGGAGATGGTACACCAGCAAGATTTGCTCAGGGAACTCAGCGAGCCAGCCAGTCCGCAGAAGATTTGCGACACGTTGATCGAACTAGCCAATCAGAACGGGGGCGAGGATAACATCAGTGCCATCGTTGTTCATGTCAGCGCTGTCTGAGGAGAAAGTTGTAGTATGGCTCTCCCGATAGGTACTATCCTTGATAGCAAATTTAAGATCGTGCAGGTGCTTGGCGAAGGGGGTATGGGCACTGTTTATAAAGTCGAACAAATAGGTACGTCACCCCCCTATTACTACGCCGTCAAAGAACTACTGATCAACCCCAACACCAGCTCGGAAGATCGTATAGCTGCCATTGAACGCTTCAATAAGGAGATTGCGTTGCTGCGCGGCCTCAAGCATCCGCGCATCGCTGCTCTGGCGTTGCCCTTTCAGGATCGTGGCAACTACTACTTCGCGATGGAGTTCGTGCCGGGCCGCAGTCTGGAAAAAATCCTGGAAGATAGCAAAGGGCCGCTGCCGGAAGAGTCGACCATCCGCTGGATGATCCAGGTGTGCGAAGCACTGACCTATATTCATACGCGTGTGCCACCCATCATTCTGCGCGACCTCAAGCCGGGCAACATTATGATCACGCCTGATAACGAAGTGCAGCTCATCGACTTTGGGATTGCGCGCCGCTTTGATCCTGCGAAGCGCACCAATACAGAGAACCTGGGCACGATCTCTTATGCCTCACCGGAACATCTTGGCTCGATCACCAATCCTGGGCAGCGACGTTCGGCGCAGCATCCGGGCAAGCTGGTGCAGACCGATGCTCGCTCAGACATCTACTCGCTGGGCGCGACGGTGTATCATCTGCTGACCAGCTACGAGCCGGACCCCATCCAGACGCCGCCTCTGGGCAGCGTGCTGGCGAAGAATCCGCGCCTGCGCACCAGCCAGGTGGCGGGTAGGACGATCTGTCCCGTTGAGCAGGTAATCATCAAAGCCATGCAGCAGGACCCGGTCCAGCGTTTCCAGACTGCGGAGGCGATGCGTGTGGCCTTGCAGCATTGCCTGCCGGGCAGCGCTGGTGGGCCGGGACAGACCGTGCAGATTCCGGCGATCTCTCCCAGCTCGACCATTATTGTGCAGGCAGCTTCTCCGGCTGTGGGGCTGGTCTGTTCTCGCTGTGGTTTTCAGAATCGTCCCGGCGCTAAATTCTGCAAGCGCGATGGGCAACCCCTCG
>JAFMRP010000273.1 GCA_017354095.1 Ktedonobacteraceae bacterium | reverse complement strand
GCGCGGCTCCCTTTCCAGGTCGCGAGGTTGCTGGTCATGGCCAGCACCGTGAATGTGATGGCCAGCACATCGAGATGTCCCTGAATGGCGAATTCCATGATGGGCAGCGGGCACCAGGCATAGATGAGCACACGGGCGGGATCAAGCTTTCTGCGCAGAAGCAGGTAGGTCAGGGCTATGCATGTTGTTAGATCAAACAGCACGAACACGCCTTTGAGCGCCACCAGGCTGCCTGGAGCGATGAGATAGCTAAGGAGATAGATAGCCTGTGCTCCCGGAGGGTAAATCGTTGGAACATTGTGGTAGGCCATCCTGTCATAGCTAGCATCCCGCAAAGACTGCAAGAGCGGGTCCAGCGGGGCGTAGACATACGGGCTATACCCGTGGAGCGTCACGCGGGCATCCCAGAGATAGCGCCAGGAGTCCGGTGAGAGAAACGGATCGATCCCCAGCAGTATGCAGCGCAGGACCAGCGCTCCACCCAGGATCAGGGCGAGTTCGAACCAGCGCCACTTCCCTGGTTGGCCTTTTGTCGTCAATACCGTTGTGCAGGTTGCCAGGTAAAGCAGAAGGCCAACCAGGAAAAAGAGCATAAAAGGGAACAGTGGTCCATCACGATAGAAGTGATTGGTCAGGAATCCGGTTTCAGTCGCAAGAGAGCAGAGAAGCAGCAGGCCCAGTACTGGCAAGCGCCAATGCGGTGGGGCGGAGACAGAAGGTTGATGGCTCCGTAATGGCGATGATATTTCTTCTACAAGTGACACTGGTATTCCCCTTCCAAGAACAAAACTAATAAGCCGGGCTCCATGCTTTCCTACACGAAGAGTGCGGCTTTTTTTTGCAAACGAGCGATAGTAAGAAGAAAGAGGGACAATCCTCTGTTCTATTTTTACCAGAGCGCCAAATTGCGGCCTTTCCTGGTAAAAATGCCAGGTACCTCCACGTGTCATTAGTAAAGTGGATATGTGTCATGATCAGGGTTGTATACATCATCGCCTGTTTCTGGCCGATACAGGATAGTAGAGGGAGCACTGTTTATCGACCAGGTTGGACTGATTGATTGAACGCGGCACTGTTCTGATTGTGCATGACACGCAAAGCAAGGAGGATATATGCTAGGTACGGCTCTCGTCATCATGACTCGTTGTCCAGAAAAAGGGAAGGTAAAAACGCGTCTGGCCAGAAGTATCGGGGAGGAAGCAACGCTTCAATTGTACCAGGCGTTTCTGGTTGATTTAGCCACGCGATTCACATGTGGGCCCCAGGACCTGTACTGGGCCTATACTCCAGTCGAGTCCGACTTCGAAGCCTCACTGGCTTCGCTATTGCCAGCGGAGGTCCCTTCAGGAAGGGCCTTGCCCCAGCAGGGTGAGGATTTAGGTGAGCGCCTCCATCACGTATTTCTGAGATTATCGCAGCACTATCAACATACTATCGTCATTGCGTCCGATTCTCCGCACGTCAGCCAGAAAATTATCGATCAGGCGGCGCAGGCTCTCACGTTCGCAGACATCGTGCTTGGTCCGGCCGAAGATGGAGGGTATTACTTGATCGCAATGCGTACAGCGCATGATGTTTTTCGTGACATTCCCATGAGCACCAGCAGCGTCTTGCGGATGACCATTGAAAAAGCTCGCTGTCAGGGCCTCACGGTCCATCTGTTAGAGCCGCTTTTTGATGTCGATGAACTGGCCGATCTTCAGCGTCTTGCCCGTATGTTGCAGGAAGAGTCCCTGCTTGCGCCTGTGACAGCGGCATCTATTGCCAGTAGCATGAAGGAGTTAGTATGGTAGCCACACCCGTTGCAGTTCTTCCGCGAAGCATTTATATCGAGCCGACCAGCCGGTGCAATGAGTTCTGCCAGCAATGCCCGCGTACACTGCTCTCGCGGGAAGACGATCGCGATCTGAGCTTTGATGACTTTCGCTACATCGTTGATCAGTTTCCCGTGCTTGACCGCGTGGTGCTGCATGGGCTGGGAGAGCCCTTGCTCAATAACGACTTGCCCCTGATGATCCGCTACCTGAAAGAGCGTGGAACGTACGTCCTGTTTAACTCCAACGGGATTGCGCTCAGCGCAAAGCGTGGCCAGGCCCTCATCGATGCGGGTCTGGACGAATACCGTCTCTCTATGGACGGTGCGACGCGAGAAATGTATGCGCGCATACGCGGAGTGGATGCGTTCGAGAAAATATGGCACAATGTTCATGCTTTCATCGACATGCAGCGAGCGCAAAACGTTCAGAAGCCCGCCGTCTCGCTCTGGTTTACCGCCATGCGCGAGAATTTGCATGAGCTTCCCGGCCTGCTCGACCTGGCAAGTGAGCACGGAATACGTGAAGTGTACCTGCAGCGTTTTGTCTACTTTGAGAAGGGGCTGGCCCATTCACAGCAGGCGCTCTTTCGCCGTTCTTCAGAGGAAGAGCGGGCATTGCTGCGGCGCTGTGAGCAGATATGTAAAGAGCGAGGCATTGTCTTTAAAGCTGCGGGCCTGGTCACGCCCCTCGAAAGTATCGTGCGCGATTTCGGGTCGCGTCCGTGGTCGGGGTGCCAGCGTCCTTATAGCCTGACCTATATCACTTCCAGTGGCAATGTTCTTTCCTGTTGTTTCGCGCCCTTTGGGCATAGGAGCGCGCAGGAATATCGCGAAGAGCGTGTCCTGGGGAATATTTTCCAGGAGCCGATAGAGCGCATCTGGCATGGTGAGCGGTATAACGCCTTCCGTCGCGCCTTTGAGAGTGACACGCCTGCCCGGCATTGTGCTCAGTGTGGAGTAAACTGGAGCTACTAACGCAATGCCAGAATAACATGTGATATGAGGATAGTAACGCAATGCAGTTTGATACCTGGTTAGAACGATACTACTTTGAGAAGTACATTTTAGATGTTGCTATCGGGACCCTGGAGCAGGGAGGCGTTACCTCGAATGTGGCAACCTATCAATTTTTGCCACCCATCGACGCCTGGGGTATACCGAAGTATCCGGGGAAAACAGTGATACTGACGCCCGAAGCCAACATCGCGGAAGGCCTTGTACAGTTTATCGAACGTCACCACGATCATCTCTGTGAAGCGGATACGTGGCTGGGGACCTGGGTCAATCCCCAAACCCGCTGCTGTCATCTTGACATCACCGTTATTTATTCCAGGCTGGAGGATGCGAAACGAGAAGCGTGGCAGCGCGGCCTGCAGGAACGCCGCAACGTCGTCGCCTTATACAACTTCAAGCATGGTCAGACCGTGTTTCTCGAACAAGAACGCTCATCGAGCAGTTTGTGATGACGGTCGTCGCTTTTGACATTGGGTACAAGCGATTGAGCGATACAGAAAGTCTGTGTTGAGGATGAACGTATGGTACCATCGAACCGGATTGCGCTGGTGATTCCAGCATTGAACGAAGAAGAGGCTCTGCGCGCCCTGTTGGCTGAGATCCCATCTGGACTGGTGGACTGGATCATTGTTGTTGACAACGGGAGTACTGACGATACCGCTGCTGTTGCTCGTATGGCAGGCGCAGTAGTTGTGCAGGAGCCATTACGCGGTTATGGGCGAGCGTGCTGGAAGGGATTTGCCACCGCTGTTCAATTGGGGGCAGAGATCGTTGCCTTTATGGATGGCGATGGGAGCGATGATCCTGGTGATCTATCGCGTCTGCTTGCTCCCATCGTTGCCGGGAACGCCGACCTGATCATGGGATCACGTGTCAGCCAGCGGGCAGTTCCGGGAGCGGTTCCTCCTCAAGCGCGATTAGGCAACTGGCTGGTGAGCCGTTTCATCAACAGGCGCTATGGGACGCATCTGAGCGACATCGGCTCATTTCGGGCGTTGAAGTGCTCAGCGTTGGAGGCGCTCGGGATGTGTGAAATGACTTTTGGCTGGCCGGTCGAAATGTTGGTCAAGGCGGCACGTGCGCGGTATCGTATCGAAGAGGTACCGCTCCATTACCGGCGGCGCAGCCATGGCCGTTCCAAAGTGGCAGGTACCTTCACCGGCAGCTTGAAAGCGGCCTGCGCAATGCTCAGTGTAACCTGGCGCTACGCGGGAGCGAAATGAGTAGTTTGGGGTCAGATCATCGAGTTGCGAGGAGGAAGCTGGCCCATTTTAAAGCCCTTTGGCATATTCATATCCCACATGGAAGAAGACACCTGTGAAGCTGGCATCATGTGGAGCGTGTCATACACCGGCTTGCCAGAGGGGGCCAGAACGTTAACCGGTTGATACTGCATATTCAGCAGGAGCACGCGGCCCTTTGGCTCACGAATGTGGTAGACCTCCTGCCCATTGAAGAGGCTTTTACCCAGATAGACCGCGTCCCCGCTCTGAAGATCAGCACGCAGCCGATCCAGGTTGAAGTCCGGTTCTTCGCCGAGCCAGTCATCGGCATCCCATTGCGCGACATGATGCATCATATCCAGGCCAAGCGTTTTCT
Organism: Ktedonobacteraceae bacterium; assembly: GCA_017354095.1. GTDB lineage: Bacteria > Chloroflexota > Ktedonobacteria > Ktedonobacterales > Ktedonobacteraceae > Bu33. The sequence continues at coordinate 2,084 of JAFMRP010000273.1, read as the reverse complement.
GATCGTCGCTTACCACCACCACATCCAGTTCGCCCTGCATCACTGTTTCGACATGCATGGCATCGTCGGCCAGGTTGTGGTAGGTCATAACCTGGTAGGCATGACCGCTGGAGCTCATCAGCGTCTGAGAGTGATAGAGGACATATCTGTTCCAGGAGAGCGTCGCGGGCAGCGAGAACGCCTGAGCGGGGGGACGCAGCAGGTTGGTGGAAGCATATAGAGCGCCGAAAATGAGCAGCAGGAGCACCGCAGCAGCCGCGACCAGCCAGGCGAGCGCGGGACGTGAACCTCGTGGTTTCAACAGAAACGGAGATCTGGGTGGCGTATGGCCCCGTTGGGGATCTCCATCCTTTGCGCGAGCTGCGATAGCCGCCATCACAGCCTCGTCTACATGTGCCGAGGGGGAAGTGGCCTCAAGGCTGGACATCATGCTGGTTACGCGCTGCATCGCCCGGTTTGTGCGTGCACAGTCCGGACAGGTGCTCAGGTGGGCCTCAAGCGCCTGTCGCTGTTCGTGAGAAAGGTCATCCATCACGGCCATATAGCGCTGCATCAACTCGCAGATTTCCGGTCCAGAAGCTCCGGGAGGCGGTGGTGGTGGCAGTGTCATCTTCGTTTCCTCTCTAGAGCTACATCGTCCTTACAGAGTCGCTGGTAGTGGTCCGCGAAGAGCTTTTTCGCGCGCGAAATACGGGTAGCGGCGGCATTTGGCGAGATCCCCACGACTGCGGCCACTTCTTGATAGGACAGTCCCTGGGCAGCGCTCAATACGAGTGTGATCGCATAGTCTGTGGGGAGAGATTGTAGCGTCTGGCGAATCAATTCTCGTTCGGCTACTTCTGGAATGCCACCGTGATCGGAGAGAAAAGCGATGAAATCCTCGCTCCCCGTCGTCTCCGTGAAGCGGTCGTCACCCTGACGAAAGTGCTGTGCCAGTGGCCACCAGGAAGCACGCTTGCGGCGCCGGAGCATATCAACACACAGATTAGTCGCGATTCTGTACAGCCAGGAAGAGAGGTGCTGGCGTTCATACAGGCCATCCCAGGAGGTGCAGGCGCGCACAAAGACCTCCTGGGTCACGTCGTCGGCATCCTCCTGATTTCCCAATAGCCGATAGGTGTAGGAGTGAATAGGGCGACGAAATTGCTCGTATAGTCTGATGAGCGTAAACTCGTCGGTGGACGGCTCGATAGATTTTCCCACAGTCATGCCGGCAGCAGCCTTTTTGCCCTGATGCCCCTCTCTACTGGACAGTATCGCCAGAACTTCAGCATGTAGTATACCAGGAACGAGCGTTGAATAAAACATGCCGGCCAACCTCCGTCAAGGCAGGATTATTGTTGTGAGCCGGGGTAGCCCTCCGGGCAGGTGCATTCCCTGTGATCCCTTCTGCAAAATATGGCGTTCACTTTCTATCACGCTGCAGATTGCCAGATTTTACAGATCGTGTTGAGTCTATCACTGACTCAACACGAAGATACGAGACAATCTTAGCTGGCGGTAGGCTGGCTTCCGGGGACAGGAAGGCTCCAGGAGAGGCGCCATCCCTCTTGAAAAATCATCAGGAGGCGGAGGATGACGAGAGCAGCGAGGGCAATGAGAGCCAGCAGGAAGAGGCCAGAAGCGAATGAGCCTGTAAACTGCTTGATGCTACCGAGCAGGGTAGGTAGGAAGAAGCCGCCCAGGCCGCCCGCCGCGCCGATGATACCGGTGGCGACGCCCAGCCCCTTGCGGAAACATTGGGGCACGAGCTGGAAGATGGCACCGTTGCCCATACCCAGGCAGCCCACACAGGCGACAATGATCCAGATCGCGGGACCAGGTGGCAGCAGCAAGGAAGTGGTGCCGTAGAGGATACCGATCAGGATAAACAGGAACGTAAGCATACGCAGGCCCCCGAATTTGTCTGCCAGGTAGCCGCCCAGTGGGCGCAGCGTGCTGCCAGCGAAGGCGGCCAGGGCTGTCAATGTGCCGGCATCGATAGCGCTCATGTTGTACTGGACATTCAAGAAGGTTGGCAGGAAAGTACCCAGGCCCACAAAGCCGCCAAAGGTAATGCTGTAGAAGAGGCAGAACCACCAGAG
>JAFMRP010001248.1 GCA_017354095.1 Ktedonobacteraceae bacterium | reverse complement strand
AAAGAGCAGGTGCGTCAGAGGAGCGGAATTGTAGCCGCGATCTCCAACGTACATTTTGGCCAAATGAGTGGCAGCAAGCTTGTCCTAAGAAGAGCTTGCAAAGAAAAAGATGATGGTCTATCGCTCTTGCAGAAAGTCAACCAAGCAAGAGGAGGATCATCATCATGACAGAATCTCCCATGAAACTGACCCCATGTTTTACCGGAAGTGCGAGCCTGGCAGCGTTGGGTATCAAACTGCGCACCCTGGATCTGCTGGCACCGATCCGAAAGCTCGTTGAGATCCCGCAGAAAACCGTGAAAGACGCGCCCTTTGAGAAACCGTCCGAAGCCTTTATCGGTATCCTGGCGGGAGCCGCGGGGCTGGTGGAGATCAACAGTCGCTTGAGGAGCGATCGTGCACTGTAACACGCTTTTGGACGAACGCGCTGCGCCGAGCAATCGGTCGTTCAGGAAACGTTCTCTGTCAGTACCGCTGAGACGGTGAAGCAAATGGAGCACGCGATGAGGCTGATTTACCGCCAACACAGCCAAGGCTATCGGCATGACGACCATCGGCAGTTTCAAATCCTGGATGTTGATCTCACGGGTCTGCCGTGTGGCAAAAAGGCTGCCCTGGCCACCAAAGGCGACTTTGCTGGGGCGCGCAAATCGTCGTGGACGCCAAGTGGGCCGGGTCCTGGCAACCCGCTACGGGGAAGTCGACGTTGATCAATTCTTTGAAGGCCGGACCAAACGGTCCGAGGCGTTTGCGCCTCTGGTTCAAATTGCCGAAGACATCCTGGACCTGAGTGACGCGAAACGCATACGCACTCTGTTGCGGGTGGATGCTGGGGGTGGCAGCCTCTTCGATGTGAACTGGGCGCTCACCTGAGGCTACCAGATCCTGTGCAAGGATTACTCGGGCCAATGTGCAACGCGCCTGGCAGCTTCCGTGACCCGTTGGGTTGATGATCCCGATGAATCGGGTCGGCAAGTTGGACGGGTCGAAGTGGAAGCGCTGGAGTATGTGCGGCCTGTAGGGCGCATCGCAGTCCGTAAACGCAAACCCAATGGACAGCGGGGCATCGCGGTCCTGATCTCCAACTTGCTTCCTGATGAGGCCGAAGAACTGGGCGATGGCCTGCTTACCCGCCGTCTTGATCCCGTCAAGGAACTGCTGCTGGCCCACGTGCATCTCTACGACCAGCGTGGGGGTGGGGTCGAGACCTCGTTCAAAGGCGACAAACAAGGCATTGCCCTCAGTAAGCAATGTACTCGTCTGGGCACAGGAGTGGTTGGTCGCAACGACCTCTGCAGTGCAGCACCACGGACCTTTGCGTTTGGTGCGCGATGTTTTTCATATCAGTGGCTTTCTCCTCCTTGACATACCCACGGAATGCGCAACGAGACAGTGGGCATTCCATTTCTAAGAGAAAAGTTGGAACTTATAGCAGATAACACCCGAAGATACTTGCAGCTCTTCCTCGAACCTTGTTGCTAACGCCATAGAATGGGCTATACTGGTGCTCAGAGGAGGTGGTGCCTTATGGATGGGAAGCAATCCCAACAATATCGACAACATTTTACACTCAGTGAGAGTAGCAAACAGATGCTAGAAGCGTTGACGACGCAACGCTATCCTGGCAGACAGCGCCGACAGAGCCAACTCGTTGAAGACTTGATTACTGAAGCCTTTATGAAGGAGCAGAGCATGAACTCCGCAGCGACAGGCATTCGCGGCACAACCCGCTTGAGCTGGTTACGGCAGGCTCCTGGTGTGGCTTCGCCGAAGAGCATCAAACGCTTCATCGAGCGCCTGACGTTTCTCCGGGATCTCTCGCTTCCGGCGTTGCCGGCGACGCTTCATCAGAACAGGGTTCTCCAGTTGGCACGCAAATGCAGCAAATACCATGCGCAACCTCTCCTGAATTTGCCTCGCGAACGCCGCCATGCTCTGTTGGTCGCCTATTTGGCCCAATGCTACGGAAGCTGCTACGAAGTGCAAGGGAGCGGGCAGGAGAGCCGCGCAGATGTTTTTAGGGGCGAGAGGATGCAAATCTGTGCCTTCTGCAACCTCCACAGACTGCTGAAGAGCCGTGAGATATACCGCCCTTGTTTCCTCGCGCCCAGTAAGCACTGCTGATTAGATGCTTTTTCTTTCTGATCCATTGCACATTTGCATGTGTTGCCCACTCCCTTGCACTTCGTAGCGGCTTCCGTAGCACTGGGCCTGATACGTGCTAGCGATACAGAAATTGTAACCTGCCTCCGTA
>JAFMRP010001247.1 GCA_017354095.1 Ktedonobacteraceae bacterium | reverse complement strand
CTCCTGCATCTCCTGCACCTCCCGCTTCTATACCCTTCGCCTAAGCGCTGACAGAGTACTAACGCCAGCCTCGATCTTTCGCCGCTGAGCGGAGAGGCTGCCGCCCTCTACGCTCCTGATTCATCCCCAAAGTGCTGGGGAGTAAGCTCTCCCTGCAGGGAACTTCTCTACAAACAGGTCTTACTATACTAAACGCATGTCCAACGCTACTATCAAGTGTACGCCCCAGTCTGACAAAAGTTTGATGCTATCAGATGTGCAAGCAATAGCAATAAGGAAGCGGAGGATACGAAGGGCAACGTCAGGCCTTATGAAGCCTGACGTTTGTCATGGTGGTGCTTTTCTGCTGGCGGGGTTTTATCGCTAAAATTGCCGCCGATATCGATACCGCGTGGATCTTCCTGTGGATATGGCTCATGCACCCCGAGGCGTTCGCCCTGCTCTTTGATATCGATGGTTGGAGTTTCCTCCTCTAGAGGAAGGGGCGACTTCTGATAGGGGCGTGTACGCACGAGGCTGATGAGAGCGATGGTTACCACAATCACAAACAGTACGGCCACAGCCCCAAACAGGAAGAGCCATGTTTGCTGGTCCATAGAACCTCCATCAAGGCCACCCGCAAGGGATGGCCCTACATTTCCGTAGTGCACACGACCGGCAGGTGTACCAGGTAATTTGTCAATGTTCATTAGGGAGGGCCCAGTTCAAATTTTCATTTACTAAACTCCTGCGGGTTACGTCCATAACCAAAACACGGGACACATCGCAGAATAGATACATTGGCCGTACACAGGCATCTTCCCGTCATGCTACAATGGGGGGAAGGGAAATATCCCTGTACAAACACAAAAGACACCTGGAGAGTGTGATTGATGAGTACAACACCGTCGGGGCGACCACGCCCTTTTGTTCTGGTGATTATGGATGGATGGGGTATTAATGCTCGTAGGGAGGCCAATGCTATTGCCCTGGCGCGTACGCCTAATCTGGACAAGATAGCGCGAGAATGGCCGCATACGGCGGTCAAAACATCTGGCGAGGCCGTTGGTCTGCCACCGGGGCAGATGGGCAATTCCGAAGTGGGGCACCAGAATATTGGCGCCGGTAAGCGCGTCTTGCAGGACTATACACGCGTGAGCGAGTCGATTAAAGATGGCAGTTTCTACCAGAATCCGGCACTACTCAAAGCCATAGAGCATGTGAAAAGGAACCAGTCACAGCTACATATCTGTGGCCTGCTGGGCAATGGAGGCGTACACGCGCATGAGTCGCACCTGGAAGCGCTGCTGCGCCTGGCGGAGATGCATGATCTTGAGCGTGTCTACATTCACGCATTTAGCGATGGGCGCGACACCTCGCCCACCGGGGGGCTGGAATTTATGCGCAGGCTGGAGGCGCGCGCTCACGAGCTGGGGGGGAAACATCCTGCCAGCGTGGCTACGGTGAGCGGGCGCTATTACGCGATGGATCGCGATAATCGTTGGGAGCGTACCGGTTCAACCTATGTAGCGATGACGCGAGGTGAGGGGCTACGGGCGTCATCGGCGCTGGAGGCAATTCAGCAGTCATATGATAAGAAAGTGACCGACGAGTTCATCTTGCCCACGGTGATTATGCAAGATGGGCGCCCGGTCGCCACTGTACAGGCCGGGGATGCTATTATTCACTATAACTTCCGACCTGATCGGGCGCGGCAGTTGACCAAGGCCTTTGTGTTGCCAGAGATGCCACCTCAGGCCGAGGGAAAATTTGAGCGCGGGCCACGCCTTGCTGATCTGCAATTTGTGATGATGACCGAGTATGAAGAGGGGTTGGATGCTGCGGTGGCTTATCGTGCCGACGAAGTGGAGATGCCACTGGCACGCGTTATTTCGGAGCAGGGCCTGAAACAGTTTCACACGGCAGAAACCGAGAAATACGCTCATGTTACCTATTTCATTAATGGGCGGCGCGAGACGCCATTCAAGGGAGAGGATCGTGTGCTGGTGCCCTCACCCAAAGTGCCGACCTATGATCTCCAGCCAGAGATGAGCGCTGCGGGTGTAACGGAGACGGCGGTTGAGCGTATTCGCAGCGGCAATTATGACCTGGTGATCATGAACTATGCTAATGCTGACATGGTGGGACATACAGGCGTGGTGGAGGCCGCGATCAAGGCAGTCGAGGCCGTTGATGCCGGTGTAGGGCGCGTGGTGGAGGCCGCGCTCTCCGCAGGTGGGGGAGTATTGATCAGCGCGGATCATGGTAACGCCGA
>JAFMRP010001246.1 GCA_017354095.1 Ktedonobacteraceae bacterium | reverse complement strand
TCGGTGATAATAAAGCCCAGGAAGAAGCGAGAAAATGCTATGCGATCCTTACCACACGTTCATGATCAACTCGTATTTGATTGTGAGCAATTCGCTGCCCTGTTATCGGTTTTGTGGAAGAGAGGCTATCAAGTAATCGGACCTGTGGTGCATAATCAAGCCATTGTGTATGACACGCTTACCTCCGTGGCGGATCTCCCCATTGGTTATACTGATGAACAAGATGGTGGGAAGTATCGGCTGAAAAAGCGTGCCGATGAAGCTTTCTTCGGATATGCAGTTGGTCCTCACTCCTGGAAGAAATACTTACATCCACCACTCGTTCGTCTCTGGCAGGGCAGGCGAGAGGGAAAAGATTTTCAAATGCTTCCAGAAGAACTGCCATCTTCTCGATATGCTTTTATCGGGGTGCGATCTTGTGAACTGCACGCTATTGCCATTCAGGATCGTGTATTTCTGCGCAATGACTACACCGATCCAACCTATCAGGCACGCAAGAAGGATCTCTTCATCGTCGCCATCAACTGCGGCCAGGCTGGAGGAACTTGCTTTTGCACCTCCATGCAGACAGGTCCAGAGGTAACTTTCGGTTATGACCTCGTGCTCACAGAGATTCTGGAGGCGTCTGTTCATTATTTCGTTGTTCAGGTTGGTAGTGATCCAGGGGCAGAGGTTCTGGATGAAATTTCGTGTAGACGTGCTAATGAGAACGAGCTGCGAAAGGCGCAACAAGTGGTGGCATCTACCGCCAGTCAGATGGGACGTCATATGCCAGTGTCACCTCTCGAAGTGAAAGATTTGCTTGCTCGCAATCTGGAACATGCCCGCTGGGAAGATGTTGCACAACGCTGTCTCTCCTGCACCAACTGTACCATGGTCTGCCCAACGTGTTTCTGTACCACGGTGGAGGATGTCACTGATCTCTTGGGCGAGCAGGCTGAGCGTGTGCGCAAATGGGATTCCTGTTTCACCCTGGATTTCTCCTATATTTCTGGCGGTAGCATTCGTACTTCTACCAAATCGCGGTATCGGCAATGGATGACGCATAAACTCTCAACCTGGTACGACCAGTTCGGGACCTCTGGCTGCGTGGGTTGTGGTCGTTGTATCACCTGGTGTCCCGTAGGAATAGATATCACTGAAGAGGTTCACGCGATCCATGCAAGTGAAAAGGAGAAGTAAGCATGCAGGCGCTGGAAAGAATGGTCGCGGAGCATCCTTTTTTTGCCGGTCTGACCTCACCATCTCTCTCTTTCTTGAGTAGTATCGCAAAGCCTGTTCACTTCGACGGTGACGTAACTATTTTTCCAGGAAGGAGGTTCGGCAACACACTTTTATTTGCTTCACGAGGGCAGAGTCGCTTTAGAAACGTTCAGCGGTGAGCGTGGGGCCATTACTATTGAAACCATTGAGGCGGGGGAAGCGCTGGGCTGGTCATGGCTGTTCCCTCCCTATCGCTGGCATTTTAGCGCACGTGTTCTGGAGCCTGTTCAGGCAATCGTATTGGATGGTGAACGGTTGCGTATCAGAGGAGAAGAGGACTGTGATTTTGGGTATGATCTGGTCAAGCGAGTCGCGCACATTGTCATACAAAGGCTCCAGGCAACCAGGCTCCAATTGCTTGATCTGTACCGTATAGGGGTGTAAAAGGTGAAAGATGAAAAAAATGTGATCGACCCAATGCTGCCGCGACGTTATCGAGTGCAACGGGTACGGCGAGAGATCGCTGATACATTTACCCTGGAACTTGAGCCGATGGATGGAAGTGCTATTCCCCCCTTCGCTACAGGCCAATTTAACATGCTTTACGTTTTTGGTGTAGGAGAAATTCCTATCTCCATTAGTGGTGATCCGATAAGGCGAGCCCCACTAGTTCATACAACGCGAGCGGTTGGGACAGTCTCGCGTGCCATGCAGGCATTGAAGCCGGATGACGTGATCGGTGTACGTGGACCATTCGGGAGCCACTGGCCGCTTGAGCGAGCGGAAGGGAAAGATATTGTCGTTATGGCTGGTGGTATCGGTCTGGCACCGCTACGCTCGGTCATGTATCAGATCATAGCCCGCAGGGAGCACTATGGACGAGTAGTGCTGCTCTATGGCGCTCGTACCCCGGATGATATTTTGTATCGCAAGGAATGCGAATCCTGGCGTGCTCATCTCGACCTGGAGGTCTATGTCACGGTGGATCGTGCCACCAGCCCCTGGCGTGGCAGCGTTGGGGTCGTCACTCGCCTAGTGCCACGGGCGCCATT
>JAFMRP010001245.1 GCA_017354095.1 Ktedonobacteraceae bacterium | reverse complement strand
TCACCTTTGCCCTTTGGCTTGAACGCGTCGGACGGCAGCGCCTTGACGGCGCCGGCACGTGTGAAGGCTACCGTAAGCGGCTCGCGTTCGTGCAGGCTAGCGACCTGTTCGATGGGCGCGTGGGCCTGTCCATCGGCATCGATCAGCGTGCGCCGCTCATCGCCGAACTGTTTGATGAGCTGCTGCATCTCTTTTTTGAGCGCTGCAACCAGCAGATTGCGATCAGCCAGCAGGCGCTCCAGTTCTGCGATGCGGGCCTGCAGCTCTGTCTTCTCACTGGCGTATTTGCCGGCATCCAGGCGTGTCACCTGGGCCAGGGTCATGGAAGCGATAACCTCGGACTGGATAGTCGTCAGCTTATACTTTGACTCGATCTCTTTGCGCGCCGCGGAGCGGTCGGGTGCCTGCTGGAAGATACGGACGATTTTATCAGCGTGGGCAGCACCGATAATCAGGCCCTCGACAACGTGCAGGCGCTCGCGGGCCTTGCGCAGGTCAAACTGTGCACGGCGCGTCAGCACATCGATCTGATGCTCGTTCCAGTAATTGAGCAATTCGAGCATCCCCACCTGTTTGGGCTGGCGTGCTGCCTGCATGGGCGAGCCAAAGAGGAAGACCATCTGGAAAGAGAGCGCCACCTGCAGATCGGTTTCTTTGAACAGCTGCGAAAGGGTCTGGGCCGCGTCGGCATCTTTTTTCAGATCGAGCACGATACGCGTGCCCTTCTCGGTATCGCTCTCATCGCGCACATCGGGCATCAGTCCTTCCAATTTGCGCGCGTTAATGGCTTTGACAAGTGAGGCCTTGACTTTGTCGCGCCCGATGGGCGGGATTTGCACGACAACGAGCGAGCGGCTGCGCGGCGTCTCTTCCAGGCGTACTTCAGCGCGTACAATGATGCGACCTTTGCCGGTGGTGAAATAGTCGCGGATGCCATCGACGCCGATAATGCGGCCACCCTGGGAGAAATCTGGTCCCGGAATGTAGTTCATGAGCTGTTCGACCGTCATATGAGGGCGATCCAGCAGGGCGATACAGGCGCGCAGCACCTCGCTCAGGTTGTGGGGCGGGATATTGGTAGAGAGGCCAACGGCGATACCACTGGAGGGATTCACGACCGGTGGGATGCGGCCTGGCAGGTAGTCTGGTTCCTGCACTTTGGGGTCCTGCTTATAGGTCGGATGCAGGGGCACCGTTTCACGTTCCATATCGGCCATAAGGGCCTCAGAAAGCGGGGAGAGGCGCATCTCGGTATAGCGATAGGCTGCGGCGGCATCGCCGTCTTCGCTGCCCATATTGCCCTGGCCCTCGATCAGCGGATAGCGCATCGTAAAAGGTTGTGCCATGCGTACCGCCGCATCGTAGACCGAGGTATCGCCGTGGGGGTGGTAGTTACCAAGGATCAGGCCAACAACCTCAGCGCTCTTGACGGTTGGACGGCTAGAGAGGTAGCGAGCTTCGCGCATACCGGCCAGGATGCGGCGCTGTACCGGTTTCAGGCCGTCGCGAGCATCGGGCAGAGCGCGATCTGTCACCACTGAGAGGCCATAAGTGGCGAAGGCTCGCCCGATAATGACGGCGAAGTCTTCCCGAACAATGCCGCTTTCGTTGTCTTCAGGGGTAATATTTGTTATGGAACGAGCCATCGATTATACATCCAGTTCTTTGATCTTGCGCGCGTGCTCCGCCAGGAAGGTGCGGCGGCGCTCCGCGTTCTTATCTTCCATCAATTCCGCAACCAGGCGAGCGGCCAGCACACCATCTTCCATGGTCACGCGTTTCAACACGCGGCGGGCCGGGTCGAAGGTCGTATCGCGCAGTTCTTTGGCATTCATCTCGCCCAGACCTTTAAAGCGTTTAAATTCCAGGTTCTGGGCATCGGGATGGGAGGCAAGAAACTGATCGCGCTGTTCGTCATCCAGCAGCCAGGTAATTTTGCCCTTATATTTGACCGAGTAGAGCGGTGGGCAGGCGATGTAGACATAGCCACGCTCGATCAGATCGCTAAATTCCTGGTGGAAGAGCGTCAGCAGCAGGCACTGGATGTGCAGGCCATCCACATCGGCATCGGTAGCAATGATGACGCGGCTGAACTTGAGGCGGCTGATGTCAAATGTGTCGCGGGTACCCGTGCCCAGCACATTGATGATCGTGCGGATCTCCTCATTTTCAACGATGCTTTTGAGATCGGCCTTAGCCACGTTGAGAGGTTTCCCCTTAAGCTTGAGCACGGCCTGAAACTCGGAGAAGCGGCCC
>JAFMRP010001244.1 GCA_017354095.1 Ktedonobacteraceae bacterium | reverse complement strand
GATCTTTAACGGTGCCGGGCGTCTCTTCTGGGGCTGGCTCTCGGATGCGATTGGGCGGCCATACACCTTCCTGGCTCTCTTCGTAATCCAGATCTTCTGTTTCGCCCTGACGCCCTTTATCGGCAGTTTCGCGCTGCTTTTTATTCCAGCCTCACTGATTGGTCTGTGCTATGGCGGCGGTTTCGGCACCATGCCCGCTTTTGCCAGTGACTTCTTCGGGGCGCGCAACTCCGGTACGATTTATGGTGCGATGCTTACTGCCTGGAGCGCGGGCGGCATTCTGGGCCCGATATTGATCGCCAGCTTCGGCACTACCAGCAACCCTGACTATGTCACGCCGCTTTATATTATCGCGGTGATTATGCTGGTAAGCTGTATTCTGCCGTTCGTCGCGCGTATGGTGGCTCGACGTGAGCGCGCCAGCGAGGTAGTTGAGGTAGTAGCGGAAGGCGGTAAATAAGGTTTCGTCACCTGCGGTGGAGAGCGAGGAAAGATGGCTGGGGGCTATACCCCCAGTCTCTGGTGCAATTTCACGAAACCTTTTTGGAAAAGGAGACAGAGGGCATAATGGGCAACCTCAAGGGCCCCGCTCCTCGCCGCTTTCAGGTGTAGGTTTTTTAGGAAGACCCCGGAAGCTGTAGGGGCAGCCCATGAGGATGCCTTGGTGGGTGACAACCCAGGGTGGATGCAGCCAGGGCACGCGCGGGCAGCCTCATGGGCCCCACCCTGCTCCACTCCGCCCCCTGCCCCTACAGATCCGACGATCCAACGCCGCCTTCCCCCAAAAACCTATACCTGTCAGGCTCCTCGCCGCCCCACCCCTTGCCCCTACAGATTCGGGGTGCTTTCCGGGCACCGTTGTTGCCAGTGATACAATGAGACTGGCACGTGATCGTCGTTGAGTGGCAGAGCAGCCACTCTTTAAGAAGAATACCGGGGAACACGTTATATGCAAGATTTGCCACTTTTGCCTGATGCCGTTGAGACGGCAGTGTCAGAGGTTTTAGAGATCGGCTCAAGGGTGCAGCCGTTTAGCAAAGAGAGCCTCACCAAGGCTCCGCGTATTCGTGATGCCAAAGTGGTACGCAGCGTTTGCCCTTATTGTGCTGTGGGCTGTGGGCTGAATGTGTACGTTAAAGATGGCAAGGTCATTGACATTGAGGGCAACCTGGATAGCCCGATTAATCGCGGCACCCTCTGTCCCAAGGGCTCGGCCACCTTCCAGTACACGGTCAATCCCAGCCGCCTGACGCAGGTGCTGTATCGAGCACCCTATAGTGATCACTGGGAGGTCAAATCGCTCGACTGGACGATGGAGCAGATCGCGCAGCGCGTCAAGCAGACACGCGACGCCAATTTTGTGGAGCGGCTGGATGATGGCCGCGTAGTCAACCACACGCAGGCAATCGCCTCGCTGGGAGGCGCCACACTGGACGTTGAGGAGAACTATCTCATGAAAAAGCTCCTCAGCGGTGCTCTAGGCATACTCTCGATCGAGAACCAGGCCCGTATATGACACAGCTCGACTGTGCCCGGTCTGGGCACTTCACTCGGACGTGGCGGCGCCACGACATTTCCGCAGGATCTCGTTAATAGCGATTGTATCCTGATCATGGGCAGCAACATGGCGGAAGCCCACCCGGTCGCATTCGCCAATGTGGTGAAGGCGAAGGAGCGCGGGGCAACAGTGATTCATGTTGATCCGCATTTCTCGCGCACGTCAGCGCTGGCAAATATGTACGTATCAACGCGCGCTGGCAGCGACATTGTGTTTCTGGGCTCGATTATCCGCTATTTGCTGGAGAATAACGCCTATTTCCACGAATATGTCGTGAATTATACCAACGCGCCGATGCTCATCCGCGAGGACTTCAAAGATACCGAAGAGCTGGACGGCGTTTTCTCTGGCTACGATGAGCAGACCGGCACCTACCTGGAGCAGGGCAGCTGGGACTATCAGCGTGACGAGTATGGAGCGCCGCTGAAAGATCCTACGCTCCAGCATCCACAGTGCGTCTTCCAGATCATGCGGCGCCATTTCGCGCGCTACACGCCAGAGATGGTGGAGAATGTCTGCGGCGTGTCACGCGAGCAATGGATGCAGGTGGTGCAGACGCTGGTAGCCAATTCAGGGCGAGAACGTACAGGGGCAATCTGTTACGCGGTAGGCTGGACACAGCAATCAAAGGGCGTGCAGATTATTCGCGCGGCCGCCATCGTGCAGCTCTTGCTAGGCAATGTCGGGCGACCGGGAGGT
>JAFMRP010001243.1 GCA_017354095.1 Ktedonobacteraceae bacterium | reverse complement strand
CCTACTCTTGTTGCGTGCTGACCAGGAGGGCAATGCCGACTTCTGGCGTCACCTAGTGAAGGTGAATGGTCTTCTCCCGCTCGCCGAACTGAACTCACAACTGCAAGGCACATCACACATGGAAGATGGTGGGCCAGTTATCAAAGGAACCTTTGCTGGCTTGGAACGTGGTTCTTTGATGCATGGACCTCTCTTCGATGCTCTGGTCGAGCGCATTACACTTCTATTTACCTCCTACTCTCTTGAGGATTTAGAAAAAACGCAGCTAGCCATGGCGCCAGTCGATCTGGTGGCCAATTTGGATGGTTTCCTCCAGCGCTGGGCACCGCACACAAGGCGTTGGGAACGAAAGATGATTCCACGTTTGTTGGCCGAACTGCCGGCTGAGACACCGCTAGCAGTATATGGTTCAGGTCCAAACTGGCTCTATGGAACACTAGCGGCCCATGCTGGCCAACAACCATTCTACCAGTTCGATCCGCGAATCGGATGGATCGCTCCGCCTCTGCTTCTGCTGAACACAAACACAGTGCCAGAAGTACAAGTGGAACTGTACCTCCATGAACAAGCCACTGTGCTCTCGACGCATGTTGTGAGCGACCACCTGGACTACTTGCAAGCAGATCACTTACCCTTTCCGCCGATACCTATCGAATGTGGATTAATCCTCGATGGCCGCCTTCCACTTTGGCTGATCACTGCACTGATACGTCTGTACCAGAAGGAAGGAGTAGCCTGGATCGCCTGCCGTCAGGTGCAGTTGGAAGGAGCTGTTGTAGTCAGTTCGCGAACAGCGACGTTTGTTCCCGGTGACCTCATCTCACTCCCGATTTCCTAAAGATGATCTTTTGTGGAGATCATACATCAATATAAGGGAATAGAGCAACACCATTCAGAAATTTGGGAGAATAGTCAGATGAAGCTGAAGAATGATGTGCCGAAAGTGATCTGATGAGTGCGAAGGTAAGCATCCTGCCCATCAGGCACACTATGTATCCTTTTGCAACAGCTGAGTATCTCCTACAAGGACCAGAGAATAATCCCTTCCGTCGAGATGATAAGGTTATGGCTCAAATGAAACTCTATGCTTCAACCGTTACTTCAGCGTCTGCCCGGGCAGGTTCCCCTCTCCGTCTATGGAATTGGACCGGGCTGGCTCTATGCCACGCTGGCCGCTTACACGGATCCACCTACAAAGCAAGATGGCGACAACGGATCTCTTACCTTTTGATAGTCCTTTGCCAAAGCAGTAGAATGCACACGAGATCAAACGATCATCGCATTTCGTGACATGACGAGCAGCCAAGAGGAGGGGATGCCTGTACCACGACTGACCGAGGCAATCATCCAGCACTATGCTTCTTCCGAAAGCTTTGAGCGTGGGAGCGCGTATTACGCACAGGGACGGGTCGCTTCACCGATCCTGCGGGGGACGACGCTGTCTGCTGAGGTCGAGGGGAGCGAAGCGTTTCCTTATCTGGTGCGCTGTACGTTTGCGGCAGATGGCTCCATTGAGGCGAGTTGTACCTGCCCCTATGATTGGGGTGGCTGGTGCAAGCATCTGGTGGCAGCTTGCCTGTACCTGGTTCATGAACCAGCAACGATTGAGGAACGGCCCCCACTGGAGCGCCTGCTCTCTGACCTCGATCGTGACCAGTTGCAGTTGGTTCTACTCAAACTGGCCAAGCGTTACCCCCATCTGGTGGAAACCATCGAAAACGAGGTGCAGCTGCTGCGTCCCGCGCTCCCTGAAGCAGCCCCACAGGCATCTACTGGCGCTCCCGCTCCCACACGCCGCGTGACGATGGATACCAAAGCGGTGCGTCGCCAGGTGCGTCATAGTATCCACAGCCTGGACCGCATGCGCTCCTCCGAAGCCTACTGGTATGTTGGCGCGGTAGTCAACGACATTCGGCGTGTGCTCGATCAGGTATGGGCCTTGATGGAACAAGATCAAGGGCGGGATGCACTTCCCTTGCTGGAAGCCGTTACCGGAGCCTATATGGAAGAGTGGGAGAACCTGGATGACTCCGATGGCGAGGCCAGCGGCTTCTTCTCTGATCTGGGACCGGCCTGGACCGAGGCGCTGCTCTCCGCTGACCTGAACCGCAAGGAGCGCAAAGCCTGGGCTGACCGCTTGACGAAATGGCAGGGCGAACTCGATCAGTATGGGGTTGACGAAGTCCTCGATTGCGCGGCCGCCGCGGCTCGCGATGGCTGGGATTCCCCGCCGTTGCAGCGCGTCTTGCAAGGCACGAT
>JAFMRP010001242.1 GCA_017354095.1 Ktedonobacteraceae bacterium | reverse complement strand
CTGCACATGGTAAGTAGGGCAATTTATATCATTGAGGTATTACCGTGAAAAGATGTTATCAATTATCGATCTTATCCCCCCTTTTCCTTTTTCTCATCATGTTAGCCGCCTGTAGTGGCGACGTCATGAACTTTGCGCCCACTCCCAGCGCGACCCAAACATCGAATAATATCGATATAGTGCCCTCATCGATCGTGACACCGGACGCGGGGACTACTCCCACACCGCAGCAGCAGATCACCAGCACCGATCCCACGCCCACGTCTGTACCAACGCGGACGGTTACGGTGGTCTGGAACAGCACGCCCACGACCATGTACGCTACCGGCTGGAGCAATGTACGCAACATTCCCGATACGGCGGGGACACTGCTGCGCGCCCTGGCGCCAGCTGCATCGGTCACCGTCTATGGTAAAGCAGAGGGTCAGGCTCAGGGCAGCGATACGACCTGGTACCGCATTTCGGGCAAAAGTGACGCTCCCCAATATGTCTATGGCGGGCTGCTCTCGACGCAGAAGCCGTCCATTAACGCGAAGCTGCCTGGGAAAGTGATCAAAGTCAGCCTGAAACGGCAAAAACTGTACGCGTATAACAATGGCAAGCTCGTATTCACCGCCCTGGTGGCGACGGGACGACCAGAACTGCCAACGCCAACGGGCACCTATCACATCTTTGTGAAGAAAAGTCCGGCCACCTTCTATTCGCCCTGGCCAAAGGGCTCCAAGTATTACTATGATCCCGTGCATGTGAAATACGCCCTGGAGTTCAAGGAAGGCGGCTTCTTCATGCACGACGCAACCTGGCGAACCACCTTTGGCCCGGGTTCCAACGTGCCGCATACCACGTCCGATGGCCGTACCGAGACCGGTTCGCACGGCTGCATTACCATGACGCTGGCGAACGCGGCTAAGCTCTACAAATGGGCTCCCCTGGAGACCACTGTGATCATCTACTAAACTCGCTTCTCTTCTTCCTCCTCACTGGCCGGGTCACAACAGGCCCGGCCTTTTTCACTCTTCGAATGAAACTACTCATTGTATATTCGTGAATCTATTCATATGGATTAACCTATAAAAATAAAAATACTTGAAAAATGCGTAAAATATGTTATAATGGAAGAGGAAACCTATTGCTTGCGTAGTGTTTGCTACTTCCATCTCTCTCTGGAGGTTCCCTTGCGCCTGGCAATCACCCACAACCTGCGTCTCTGCCAATCAGGCACCCACAACCGCCTGTCCCACGTCCCTCTATGCCCACATCCGTGTTATTCAATGGCGATCCACGCCACTCAATGCTCTTCCATGTCTATCAATGAAAAAGTGGCCTCATCCCGCTCCAGAAGCGGCTGTGTAGCTTATGTAGGATCTGTGTAGGATTTGTGTAGCATTGTGTAGCATCTGCATCGGCCTCTGGAGCGGCTGTGTAGCATTGTGTAGCATTTTTGCACGAGTTTTGCCAAAACTCATTTTCCCGGCTCGCTCTCATACAAATTCTGGTGTGGCTGACCTCGTGGAAGACGAAAGCCGGGTCTCATGTTATAATCAGCTAACAATACGGTAGAAACAAAGGGTAGCTGCCATGTTCACACTGAATGACGTTTTGCGGAACGGGGATGCGCAGATTCACGGACCCGCCGCGCCCGATCCAGAGATGACATTTCGCGCGGCCCGCCATGATAGCCGCCAGGTCGAGCCGGGCGACCTGTTTGTTGCGCTCAAAGGCGAGTTTACCGATGGCCATAATTTTATCGCGGCGGCGGCACGCGCCGGAGCCGGGGGCGTGCTCTGTAGCAGGCCGGCCACCGATGTTCCCGCGGACTTCTTGCAAATCGTGGTCCCCGATGTACTCAAAACGCTCCACGCCACCGCGCGCCAGCGCGTTCAACGCCAGCAAGGAACAACGCTGATCGGTATCACCGGCAGCAATGGCAAGACCAGCACCAAAGAGGCAGTCGCCTGGGTGCTGAGCCGCCTGGCTCCTACTCACAAAACCTATGCTTCCTACAATCACGAAATTGGCTATCCTCTGACGCTCTTACAATTAGAGCCACAGCACCGCTACGCCGTGCTGGAGATGGGAGCGCAGTGGGTTGGTGAGCTGGCGTGGCTCTGCGATACCGTCGCCCGGCCCCACTGGTCGATGGTCACAAGCGTAGGCGCGTCACACCTGGAATATTTCGGCTCACAGGAGCGTGTAGCCATCGCCAAAGCCGAACTGGTGCAGGCGCTGACTCCCGAAGGTATCGCGCTGCTCAACTAC
>JAFMRP010000272.1 GCA_017354095.1 Ktedonobacteraceae bacterium | reverse complement strand
GTTGATCTATGTTCTGGGGGCTCTGGGCGTTTCGTTTCTCTGGTCCATTCCCATGACTCGCTATTCTAATCGCCTGTTCACTGATGTTTCCGTAATGCATGAAATTTTTAAGCAATTGCATGCTGTTTTCGCCTTTTTAGAAACGTACCCATATGGCAATCACACGCAATTGAAAAAACTCTGTGAGCCCTTTTTTACTGCGTCTGTGGGGCCATCTCTCCTGATGAGGCGTTTGCGCAGGATTTCGCGAGGGGCCATGCTCACGCAAAATCAGCTAACAAGGCAATCCTCGCCCACCGGGCTGTCTCAGGGGTTACCTTATATATTCAATGTTATCATGCCCTGGGATTTGACCCTGTCCTATCTTCTCTCGCGCTGCAAGGCGCAGGCAAAAGAACATCTGCCACGCTGGATTGATGCCTGGTATGAGTTGGAGGCGCTCTGTTCGCTGGCAAACTTTGCCTATCTGAATCCCGATTTCGCGATGCCTGAAATCGCTGACCGGGCAGGTTCGCCTGCGTTCTCAGCTCGGCAACTGGGACATCCACTGATCCCCGACGAGGAGCGTATTGTCAACGACGTGACGATTGAGCGCGTGGGCGATATAATGCTGATCACAGGCTCAAATATGGCTGGTAAGAGCACTTTTCTGCGTACGCTGGGTATCAATCTCTGCCTGACCTATGCTGGGAGCGTTGTCAGCGCGGCTGTGCTGACAACGGGTCTTTATGAGCTCAATTGCTGCATCAGCGTTTCGGACTCGCTGGCGGACGGCTACTCCTACTTTTACGCCGAAGTGCGCCGCCTCAGGCTCATTCTCGATCGTTTGCGCGAAAAATCCCAATATCCAATTTTTGTTTTGATCGACGAAATTTTCAAGGGCACGAATAATCGCGAGCGCTCCATAGGGAGCCATGCGTATATCTATGCGCTGGCTGAAGCGACCTGCATCGGCGCGATCTCTACGCATGACCTGGAGCTGGTCAAGCTGGCGGATGAATTGTCCCAGGTCAAGAATTACCATTTCCGCGAAGAGGTGGTCAATGACGAAATGCTCTTCGATTACAGGCTCTATACTGGTCCCTGTCCAACGACCAATGCGTTGAAAATCATGCAGAAAGAAGGGCTGCCTATCACCTGGGCGGGCGCTTCTGCCTCAGCCTGATGCGTGTTGTTTTCATGCTTGACAGATGCAGTCCGGCATGTGACAATGCTACGCAGCATCACCTTTGGGCGCCGCTGAAGGCATAGCGGAACAGAGCAGTAGTGGGCGTGTGGCACCACCCCTCTAAAGAGGTATTGGGATATGGCAGAGAAGCAGAACGCAACCTACGAACAGGTCATGGCGACCATTAATCATGAGCGTGTACGTTTCGTCAACCTGGAGTTCACCGATGTTGTAGGCATGGCCAAGTGTGTGACGATTCCTGTGGAACAATTCGCAGACTGCGTCAGACATGGCAAGTGGTTTGATGGTTCCGCGCTTGAAGGTTTCGCGCGTATTGCTGAAAGCGATATGTATCTCTTCCCCGATCTCTCTACCTTTGCCGTGCTGCCGGGTAAGGTGCGGTCTGTCTCCCAGGCGCGCCAGGATCTCAGTATATCCGAAGATGGAGTGGCAGCGCGTGTCATTTGCAACGTACGCACACCCGAAGGAGAGCCGTTCGACGGTGACCCGCGTGCGGCCCTCATGCGAGCCGTAGAGATGGCGCGTTCTATGGGATATCGCTTCCAGATTGCCCCTGAACTGGAATTCTTCTTGCTGCGCTATGAAGACAGCAAAACACCCGTTCCCCTGGCCCATGACCGGGGCAGCTATTTTGATCTCTCCACCGATTTCGCCGCGACAGTGCGCGGGCAGATGGCGCACGCTTTACAGCAAATGGGGATTATCATCGATGCCAGCCATCATGAAGTGGCCGCCGGCCAGCATGAGCTGGACTTTGAGATGCACGACGTAATGCGCATCGCTGATGGCCTGATGACTGCGAAATATGTGCTCAAAGCTATTGCCGCTCAGCATGGCCTGTACGCGACATTTTTGCCCAAGCCATTTTACGGTGTTAATGGTTCCGGGCTGCATATCCACCAGCAAGTTATCGATCTCGAAACGAGGAAAAACGCCTTTGTGGATGAGCAGGCCGAATATGGTCTGTCAGAGATTGGGCGTTGCTTCATTGCCGGGCAGCTGGCTCATGCGCGTGCTATGTGCGCCATTCTGGCGCCGCTGGTGAACTCGTATAAACGCCTGGTGCGCGGCTTCGAGGCTCCCGTTTTTATCAACTGGGGCCGCGTTAACCGTCAGGCGCTCATTCGGGTACCACGGTTGGGCCCCGACGCGCAGTCATCAATGCGTATCGAGCTGCGCTGCGCCGATCCAAGCTGCAACCCCTATCTCGCTCTGGCCGTCATGCTGCGCGCCGGCCTGGATGGTATCCAGCGCAAGCTATCCTTGCCGGAGGCGATGGATGAGAATCTGTTCTTGCAGGATGATACCGACTGGATACGCCCTCGTGCTCGTCTTCTCCCAGCCACACTGGGCGAGGCTCTGGAGGCTCTGCGCGAGGACGCCCTGATCCGCGAGATTCTTGGCGATTCGATCTATGAGGGTTTTGTTGATGCGAAAAGCATCGAATGGATCGAATATCGCCAGCAGGTTCATTCCTGGGAGATAGATCGCTACCTGCCGGTATTCTAAGCCCTATCAAGTTTGGTCAGTGCCCCGGTAGCCTCATTGAATATACGTTGGCTCAGACACTTGTTGAAACATCCTGCACTTTGTTATAATTCAGTGGGTAGTGTTTCTGATGCTTGTGGGTGATAGAAGTGTTGGGAAGTAACAGTACCCCTGTTGAGGTGCGAATTATGTTCCAAATGGTGGTTGCTAATGGCCGAGGGTAGCGTGAGTGCAGTGCTGTCTGGTTCCCTGAAAGAGTTCGGCTTAGTCGAAGTTCTCCAGGTAGTAGAAATGGGCGCCATGACCGGTGCGATTCATCTAAAGCAAAGCTCCGGGCGTATGGGGATTCTCTATTTTAACGAAGGAAAACTGGCTAACTGCTCCGAATTTGATCCAGGCGCTTTAACTATTGGTGATGTGCTCCAACAAATGGGCATGACCACCTATCAATATATCGAACAAGCTTTTGCCCAGCAACTACAAGATCTGCTTGGTAAGCGTATCGGCGAGCGTCTTGTCATGATGGGGGCCATTACAGAGCAGCAATTAAGAGAGGCCCTGCGCACAAAAATGATCTGGACGGCGCGCGAGTTTGGCCTGTGGCAGGATGGCACCTACGAGTTTATCGCCAGCCCCAATGTGCAGAAACTACTGCCGTATGGCGAAGCTTCTCTGGACATCGATGTAATGCGCGTCACGATGGAGATCGTGCGCTATAGCGATGAATGGCAGGAGCTCCATAACTATCTTCCCTACGGTATGCGTACTGACCTGATGATGGCGCAGGTCATACCTCAACCCTTAAACTTTGATCTGCGTTCGCTGCAGCTTTTTACCTATGTCAATCTCTACCGCCGTGTACGTCGCATTGCTTGCGCGCTGCGCCGGCCTGAGATGGATGTGGCGCGTGAACTGGGCCAGTTTGTACAACAGAAATTGCTTTTCCCCACTCCTCAGGAACTGGTCCCGCCATCCAATGGCCGTAAAATTCGCCTGCCAGATCCCGCCGAACGGCTGCGTCTCGAAAATTTTGAGCTGCTAGACCTTCTCAGCCGCATGGAACTGGCGTGGGATAAACATCCTACGCCTATGGAACAATTGCCGGCTCTGGTGGATTTTGTCAACTGGACGATGGATGCGCTGACCGAAACCTGCCGTGCTAAAGGCATTGAGCTTGATCCCAATACGCTGCTCTCTTTGATGTATAATGAGCGGCTGACTAATATGGGGAATTACGCATTTCGTGTCGAGCAGAATCATATCGATGTTGAAGATTTTTCTGCACTCTGCCGCAATGTGATGGGTGGGGATATCCAGAACGCGTCGGCCTTTTACGACGAAGCAACGATGGTTCTCCAGCGCCTGCTCTGCTGCGTGTTTGAAATGATCAATTCGCGCGTGGCTAATCCTCGGGAACGGCTGGAAAATCAAGAGGTTTGGGAGGCTATGTTCGAACAGTTCTCGCTCCAGCGTAACGAAGCCTGAATGAGATCATGCGAGCTATCTGCCGATGCCATCCAGATTGGGTAAGATCCAGCATCATTTTGCCGACCTGGCTGGCTAGTGCAATCACACGGAGACGTATTCAGGAAGAAAGGCAGAGGGCACAGGTGGGCAGCCTCAAGGGCCCCTCCCAACTCCTCACCGCCCCCTGCCCCTACAGATTCGGGGCGACCTTTCCCGAGCACATTTCGGGTTTCTACGCTAGGCAGTTTCTACGGATGGGCCGCTTTCTGGAGCCGGTGGGGTCTGCTGGCTTGCTGCTGGGGGAGTGCTCTCGGCGAAGTCACCTTCCTGTGCAGGCCGTTTAAAAACATAGTAGGCCGAGTTGGCGGTTAGTGGTTGGATGCCTACCAGTTCCCAGCCGTCCTTCCCCAGGCTGTTCATATAGCGGCGTGCGAAAGCGCTGCGCCTTTCATTGCCGATCAATGTCTCCTGTCCCTCGCATGAAATGCGTCCCCGGTAGTCGACGTAGGCTACCTTGTATGCCCATTGCGCCATGTTACTTACTCCTCTTTTCGCGTCTGCGAAACGCTTGCCAGATAGAGATTGAAGCCCCCGCCGGGCCAGATCGAGACACTATCCCTGATAGCGCCTTTCACGCTTCTTACGGTGCATATGCACGCCTCTTTGACTGCGCCTCGCTCGCAGACAGTATCAGCATGCGCCGGTTGTCGCGAACAGCCAGTTGCGCCGGGTTCCACAAATCAACGCGTCCAACTGCCGATTCAGCCCTGGCGGGTTCCTCTGCACGTTGTAAGTATATCCTCTGTGCTGGCTCTGCCGCACCGCCATTTTTGCCAGTTTTGCAGGTAGCATAAATTACCTGCGTGTACCCTGTTGATTTCTACAGGGTTTGGCTCTCAGGTGGGTGCGAAGAAAGACGTTATATAGATAGATAAGCATATGCAGCTTTTAGGGGCGTATAAAATATATTAAAGAGATTACAGAAATGACGATGCTCTGTTAACAAAAGTACAGTTCTGTCGATACCTCTGTGTCGCGTAGATCGTGCGAGTTTCATGTAAACTGCATAGCCCTTCTCCTGTTCTGGGAGAGGGGCTATGTGTTTTTCGTAGCCGCTTTTATGTGAGTGGGAGTGTGAACGAGAAAGTGGTGCCTCGCGCAGCTTCTTTACTATCGTCGTCTGTATGCGGTTCCAGGTGGAGTTCACCTTCGTGAGCCTCAATAATGGATTTTGTAATATAGAGTCCCAGCCCGGAGCCCTGCCTGCCACCTGCTGCGCGCAGGCGTGTATAGGGTCGGAAGAGCTGTCCGATATCCTCTTTGGGGATGGCTATGCCCTGGTTATGGACGCTCACATGCACACGCGAGGAGGAGCGCCAGATACGAGTGGTAACCGTTGTATGTTCGTCGGAGTACTTGATAGCGTTGTCCAGCAGATTGCCCAGCGCCTGTTGCAGGCGACCGCCATCCCACTGTCCAACAATGGCTTCTTCCGATGCCTCTACGACCAGCGTATGGTAGGGAGCTACCGGGCGCAGGTGTTCTACCGATTCCCTGGCCAATGCTACGATATCACACGATTCGCGAACCAGCGTGAATTGTCCAGAAGAGAGCCGTGAAGCGTCAAGTAGATCGTTGACCAGGCGACTGAGGCGACGTGCCTGGCTGACAATAATGTTGGTATGGCGGCGCAAGGAGGCGTTGCGCTTCTCTTCTGCGCTTGACGAGGAGCGTTTCTGGCTAGATGGTACCTGGCGAGCGATCATCTGGGCATAGTTGATGATAGGCGCGAGCAGATTGCGCAACTCATGAGCGATCATCGCCAGGAATTGTTCCTTTTGCTCCAGTTGCTGTCTGAGCATGTGGTTATCCGCGCTTAACTGGTCGATCTGGCCTTGTAGTTTGCGGATCAACTCTTCTTGTGGAGACTCCCCGTGACGTTGCCCACGCTGAACCCGCATGCTCTTTGTCTCCTCTGTATCAGTGCATCTCATAATATTTTTACTTGTCAACTAGTGATGAAGTGGCTATATAAGCGCTCTCACGTATTGGATCATTACTCTTTTAACGGATTTGTAATGCAAATTTTGTAGAGTCCCTATACATATTTTACAGAAAATGCAGGTTCATCAGATAGTTGCATAGGAATATTAGGCTGTTTTTATGTCTTTAGTAAAAGATGCCATGGTGGGGGAGTGAAGGTAGAAAGATGCAGGTGGGCAGCAAAAAAAGGGGCAGGCATGAATTTTTTCTTGCCTGCCTATGATGATTGTGGCTGCCGGGGTGGCAGTAAGTTCAGTTCCTGCAACTCTTCTAGAGCCATTTCGCTGAACTTATGCACGTCCAATGATGGGTCGGCATGCGCTACCAGGTGTCGTAGCCGT
>JAFMRP010000271.1 GCA_017354095.1 Ktedonobacteraceae bacterium | reverse complement strand
GCGCGAAATCTACCGCGCACTCCTCAAACTGGTCGCTGGCTACGGCTATAGCCGCAGGAAAAGCGAGACGCCCCACGAATTTCAGCGGCGCCTGGTGAATGACCGTATGCCCCAGGTTGAACCGTCCCTGGGAGTAGTGACAGAAGCATATACTGCCGTTCGCTATGGTACCTACATCCCCAATGAGGCCGAACTGGCACGTGTGCACCAGGCCTGGCAGGACGTACAGCAGCGCGCAACCCAACAGCCAGGGTCCACTCTAGATCACACCTCGTAAAAAATTCCTACTTTCTACCCTCCTGACTCTTAATGAGAAAAAATGATATACTGAAAACGGTTACGGCCACATGGCCGCAACCAGAACGTACCAACGGGAGTAATCATGACACAGCAGAATCTTGGATTACAGCTCTTTACCGTGCGCGACGAAACCGCGCGCGACTTCCGGCAGACACTGCGCAGTGTGGCCGAGATCGGCTACCAGGGAGTCGAGTTCGCCGGCTACGGCTCTATTCCCTCTAAGGAGATGGCTGCCCTGCTTTCCAACCTTAACCTGCGCGCTCAGAGCACGCATGTTGGCCTGCACGCGCTTGAAGCAGATCTGGATGCCGAGCTAAACTATTGTCTCGACATCGGCTGCTCTTATCTGGTCCTTCCTTACCTCGGCGGCGAATGGCGCAGCGCGGAAAACCTGCTCAAACTTGCCACCCGGCTCAACGAAATTGGACGCGAGAGCCAGCAGCGTGGTATCACGTTTGCCTATCACAATCACGATTTCGAGTTTCAGCAGGCCAATGGTTCCTATTTACTTGACCTGCTGCTCGATGCCACTGACCCGGCCTATGTCAAATTGGAGCTCGATACCTATTGGGCCGCCTATGCCGGAGCCGATACCATCGCCTATCTACGCAAACGCGCTGGCCGTGTGCCTCTCATTCATCTCAAAGACATGACAGCCCAGCGCACCTTTGCCGAAGTGGGCGACGGCACTCTCGATATCTCCGGCTTTATCAAGGCCGCTAAAGAGGGTGGCGCGGAGTACTTCTTCGTGGAGAACGATCAGCCAACAATCCCCCCACTGGAGAGTGCTCGCCGCTCCTACGAGCACCTGGTGAAACTGCTAGGCTAAATACCGCACTAACACAGCCGTGCTACCGGCCCCGGCCGGACACGGCTGCACTGATCCCTCGTTCGGCACAACTACTCGTACCTGCAGAGTCGTTCTCGGCTTGCAATGGCATATACCCTCACACGACTTTCCGTCCATAAGCAACATAGAAGTCGCACGTCGTATGATATTCTTCGCACTCGCGCATCCAGGCATTCACCACACGATCGTACTCTTCTACGCTAATACCGTTTTTGGCGGTAACCAGAGGCTGCAACGTGCGAGTCGCGGCATAAAAATCCGTAATAAGCATATTGCCGAGCCGGCCACCCCAGTTGCCAAGAGGTATAGGCACTTTTTTCACTTCGATATTGGCCAGCCCTGCATACTGCAAAAACGATCCGATCTTTAGTCCTATGGAGATATCCATTCCACGTTGTTGGCTGGCTGCCGCGATCCAATGCAATAGAAGCTCAGTCGCTCGGCCCCTGTTATTGAACATGAGATCAAGCTCAACCAGCTCAACCCATCCTCCCAGGGCGGTGATCCGCGCTAATTCATACACAACAGTAGGCCAGTGAACGAGGGGCAGCGCCATAACCAGAAGCCGCTGATGCACAAAATCAAAGCTCTGGGGCGAAAATGGCAACCCCTCAAGCACATCTACACGCTGAAAAGCACAGTTTGTGGGAAATGCATGCGCGATCCCCACCGTCGAAGGCGGCGTCAGATCAATTCCGGTAACATGAGCCTGAGGGAAGGCTGTTGCCATTTCCAGCACCCAGCGCCCCGTCCCACAGGCAACATCTAAGATATGGGCCGGCTGACCAATAGGCGCGAGGTAAAGGCTTTTTAATGCGTAACGAAGCATATAATGCTGGAAATCCAGGCGATTCACTTCTTGAAGGTCTTTAGGTAACATATAGAGATCGGATAGCGGTTGCCCACCCCGAAACTTCTGCGGCTCTTGTTTCTGCTGGACTGCTACCCTCTGGCCTGCACCAGCCACTATTACTTCCCGACTTACTGAACGCTTCCTGCGAAACCAGTTGAATAACCCCATCAGTTTTACGTCTCCTTACGTAAATTACATTGCATAGATATTCGTAATTTTAGAAACAGGTATATCGATTGTCAAGGATAATAATAACATAAAGTAGTTTTATGCTAATAAAATGATGAATAGTGTAAAAGAATTAAAATTCATTATAAAACTAAAAAACTGAACCGTTGACGAAGCATAAACATAGTAAAGTAAGCGGATACCTTAACAACAAACCACTCATTCCTGTTACCATATTCGTGAGGAAGATACACAACCATAAAGCATTGCATGTCAATATATAAATAAATCGGGCGCGCTGATAATCATTCGGCGTGAAAAACTATCAGCCTCTGCTGAAGTGGCTGTGAAGGGTTGAAGGGTTGTGACGGGTCTGTGAAGGGTTCGGTGAAGGGTTGCATCGGCCTCGGGAGCCGTGTGAAGGGTTGTGAAGGGTTTCGTACGGGATTTTGGGGTATGCGATCTACTACCCTATCAAAGGGTACGCAAAAGGTCATGATCTACAAAAATCAGGGCAACGTCTTGCATAGAAGCCCGCTCAATGATGTAATATAAAACAATCATCATGGATGGGGCACCACCCAATTGGAAGGATCGATAGTATGCAGATTGACGAAGAACGCCAGCGTAAAGCGCGCGAATACGCCCGTCTGCGGCGCTGGCTCTCCCTCACAAGTAACGCTGTGCTTGGCCTCTGTGCCGTCCTGCTCATTATCTTTAACGTTGATAAATGGCTGCGCGATCAGCTACAGAGCGTCGCGCGCCAGTTCCCGCCGCTCAGCTGGCAGCCCGTTCCCTCCTGGTATCCGCTCCAGATCCTGCTCTATTTCCTGATCGTTACCATCATTCTGCAGATCGTCACATTGCCACTCTCTTACTATCAGGGCTTCGTCCTCTCGCATCGTTATGGCCTCTCAGTCATGACGCTCAAAGCCTGGTTCATCGATCGTCTCAAAGGTGGTGGGCTGGGCATCGCTCTGCAGGCCATCATCGTTACACTCATTTACGCTCTGCTGGCCTTCCAGCCTCAGACCTGGTGGCTCTGGGTTGCCATCTGCCAGCTTTTTTTCTCTGTTGTGCTGGCCAACCTTGCTCCCGTCATCATCTTTCCCCTCTTCTACAAATTCTCGCCGCTGCCAGATGGCGAACTCAAACAACGCTTGCTGACCCTGGCACAGCGGGCTGGCACCAGCGTGCGCGGCGTCTACACCATGCACTTGAGCAGCAAAACCACCGCTGCTAATGCCGCCGTGATGGGTCTGGGCAACACGCGTCGCATCGTGCTTGGTGATACTATGACCGATCGCTACTCAACCGACGAAATCGAGGTCGTGCTGGCGCATGAACTTGGCCATCACGTTCATAATGATATGTGGAAAGCGCTATTCTACGATAGCCTGCTAACCCTCGGCGGGCTTTTCCTCTGCAGTCTCATTCTCCACTTCGTCATCGATAGCTGGCACTACTATCTTGCCCTGACCGATCCCGCGACCCTCCTTTTCCTGGCCGTTCTCGCCGGTCTCTATGGCCTGATCATCGCACCTCTCAGCAATCTCAACAGCCGCCGGGCCGAGTACCAGGCCGACGAATATGCATTGCGCGCTACCGGAAAAATCGCGTCCTTTAAAAACACGATGGCCCGTCTTGCCAACCAGAATCTGGCAGAGATCGAGCCATCGCCCATCGTCGAGTTTCTCTTCTACTCTCATCCCTCCATTACCCGTCGCCTTAAGCACGCCGACGACTTTGCGCAGCGCCTCATGGCATCTCATCCAGAGCCGTCTTGAGCGCTGCCATCTGCTCTCCAGCCTGGTCAACCGATCCCTCCGGCAGCGACAGCAGCGGCTCATCCACGCCGGCCACCATCCATCGATCAAGCTTGGCAACAAATGCTTTCTTTCGGCCAATGATGGTGGTCGCGTCGAGCATACGCGGGCTGACTGCCGCGATCGCGCTCTTCGTCCCCTGCTTCCAGCCCTCAATGACTGCCTGCACATCCTCTCCAAAGCCATGGCGCGTCAACATCTGCGCGTAATACACGCCCATCTTACCGATATAGTAGGCCAGCGGAGCTGCAGCACGCAGGCGAGCGGCTCGTTCATCCTCCTCGGTCGCGTGTTCTGGCAGCAGCACACTGGTAATATAAGGCGCGATCGCCGCGCTGTGTGGCGAACGCCCGGCAATGTGTGCACCCTCATCAAGCTGCGTCCTCAGTCCAGCCCAGTCCGTCTCTGGCCAGTAGACTGGCAGAACCCCGTCGGCAATCTCACCGGTCTGGATCACATTTTTCGGCCCCATTGCTGCAATATAAATCGGCACATCGGCCCGCGCAGGGGTGAAGCGCAGCTTAAAGCCACGCTCAAGATGAAAAAACTCGCCCTGATAGACCAGCTTTTCACCCCGTAAGATCATGCGGATGATCTCAACGTACTCACGCGTGCGCCTTACTGGCCTGGTAAAGCGTACTCCATGCCAGTGCTCGATCACATTGGCTCCCGAAGGCCCCAGGCCTAGAATAATACGCCCACCCGACCGCTCATCCAGGGTAGCGACAGTGCTGGCTATCAGCGCTGGTGTGCGTGAATAAATATTGGCGATGCCAGCTCCAATCTTGATCCGCTTCGTCTCACGCGCCAGGTCACTCATCGATGTAAAGAGCTCGTACCCCCATGACTCACCCAGCCAGACAGAATCAAAGCCAAGCTGATCAGCGATTTTGACCTTCTCAACGACCTGGGTCCACGCGCTCGGAAAATTAGGCGAATCGGCCACAAAACCAACGCGTGCGCGCTGCGATCTCTTCGTTTCATCAGAAGAAGCACCGGTCTCTGTCGTCATTGCGCTTTACCCCTTTCAGCAGGAACTATACAGGCTTCGTGCTGCGATTATAGCATATTTCTGCGCTTTACCTCTCCTGGTCCACTACATTCGTCTCAGGTACCGGCTTCTCACTTCTCAGTGAAAGCGGCAAGCGCTTCAGTATCCAGCGCAGGCTAAAGCCCTGTACCAGCAGCGTGAAGAGTACCACGGCATATGTTGAGAAAATCAGCTCCTCCCGGTCCGGCATACTAACGGGTAATGCCAGCACCAGGGCCATCGAGAGCGCTCCCCTCAGGCCGCTCCAGAAAATGACGAAACGCCAGGAGCGCAGACGCAACCCATCGAACGGCGAAATGTGACGTGGCAGTAAGAGCACAATCACAAACCGCGCCAGCAACACCAGCACAATTACCAATCCTGCGATCCAGAGCAGCGACCCGGCCCGCCCCGGCGTTAAAAATTCAGACGGATCAAGCTGCGCCCCCACCAGTAAAAAGAGTAGCGCATTGGCTAGAAATGCGACCATACTCCAGAAGTTATCAACCGCTTCGCGCGTCCGTTCAGACATGCCCCGCTCGCGCCCATAGCTGCCCAGTACCAGCCCTCCAATGATGACAGCCAGAATGCCCGATGTATGCAGAAAATCTGCCAGCAGATACAGCCCATAGGCAGTCACAATTGTTAATGTGGTTTCCAGCAAACCGTCATCGATAAAGCGCACAAAACGGCTGACAAGAAAGCCGCATGCCAGGCCCAGCAATATGCCTCCTCCAGCCTCCAGGACTAATGTTTCCGCACTTTGCCACAATATCTCGCCCAACGAGAACTCCTGGCCATTCAGCGGCAGCAATACAAAGACCAGGCAGACTTTATAGAGCACTCCTGCGACCCCGTCATTAAAGAGGCTCTCGCCCTCGATAATGGTCGAGAGCCGCACATCTATCTTTAGCTGCCGGAATAGCCCCAGCACGGCTACCGGATCAGTAGGCGAAAGGATCGCGGCCAGCAGAAAAGCATCACTCCAGGGAAGTACCGTCAACAGATGCAGCGGCACCGCGATCAATACTACCTCCAACAGCAGCCCGGGCACCGCCAGGAGCAGAATCACGCGCCAGTTCTTCAACAGGTGGTTTAATGAGATTGACCAGGCACCCTCAAATAACAGCGCCGGCAAAAATACGAACAGGACCAGTTCAGGAGTCAGGTGAAATTCAGGCGGATGTCCCACCAGGCTAATAATTAATCCCACTGTTACCAACCCCAGCGTGTAAGGCAGTTCCAGGCGCCTGGTAAGCAGAATGACTGTCATGGCAATCAACAAAAGCACCACCAACAAGCGCACCACAGCAGCAATATCCGTCATAATTACTCTCTATCTATCAGCTACTCTTCTCAATATAATATATTATGTACAGCTTACGCCGCCTCACGCAAGATCAAACGTGCTTCCACTTATAACGCAAAAGTTCTTCCCGAAACCTGGCTGCGCCTAACCATTCGGGCCATTTACAAGCATGATACACTGTGTTACACTTCGCTTAGG
>JAFMRP010000026.1 GCA_017354095.1 Ktedonobacteraceae bacterium | reverse complement strand
TCTGTGGCGTGTGAGGAGCAGCTATCTCATCAGCAGGCTTCTCCTGCGGCGGTGTGCTGTGAGACGTGGAGAGCGAGGGAGCAGGAGACGTGGGCGGCGGCGTCGATAGGCCCTGACTCAAGTTCTTTAGCCGGTCAACATGCTCCAGGCTCTGCAGCACAAGCTCTACCCCTGGTCCAAAATCCATCTGGCAGGCGATCTCCGTCACGCCTGCAGCTTGCAGGCGGGCAACAGCGCTGAGACAGCTCTCAGGAGTCCCAAACAGCACACGCTGTGAGGAGATAAGACGATTTACAACAAAGTCCAGATAATCCTGTACATCCTGCTCTGAAAGGCTGGCGAGATCAACCTTCTGCCCCCTACTATAGGCAATGGCATTGAGCAGATAGGAGGCCGATTTAAGATAGTCACGAAAGGTCGTGCGTGCTTGCTCCAGAACAGCATCGTTGTCCGGCCAGATAAAAGTATGTATCATGACAGAAACCTTGCCAGCCTGGGGGTCATACCCATGCTCTGCCAGGGATTTCCGGTACAACTGTATCTGTTCCGCCAGTGCATCAATATCATGATTATAGAGGTGCGTGAGCAGATTGGCACCGATCTCCCCGGCTCGGGCAAAGGTTTTGGGATTGCCGGCCGCTGTAATCCAGATGGGCAATTCGGGCTGAATCGGTGTTGGATAGGTGCGGATTTCAGCGATCTGGCTGTTACCACTCTTTGCCTGGATTGCCTCACCGCGCCAGAGCTTTTGCACGAGCTGAATGCCCCGGTACATCTCTTCGTTACGATCGTTATAACGATCGGGGAAAAAGACAAAATCATTGGGATGCCAGCCCGAGGCAAATGAAATACCAACCCTGCCCCCCGACAGGTTATCGACCATAGCCCATTCTTCAGCGACCCGTATTGGATCGTGAAGCGGCATAACGACGCTACCGGCACGCAGGTGAATGTGCTGCGTCTCGCGTGCCATGGCAGCCTGAAGCACGGCTGGATTAGGATAGAGCCACCCATCTCTTGTAAAATGGCGTTCGGGAATCCAGATGGATGAAAATCCATGCCGGTCAGCGAAGCGAGCACTTTCGATAATCAGGCGATATCTATCGCCGTAGGCAGGAGCTTCACTGCTCGCGAAGAAGATAAGACCAAACTCCATATCGGGCTGGTCACTTTGCTTTGACACCAGTACCACGATGTCCTCCACAATAAATACGTCTCAGGCATGCTGGAGAACTCCGCTTACATGAAGCGCCCATTGATCACGTGGTTGCTCCGGCAAACCCATAGAATGACTGTACACCTGGAAGGTGACTTGCTTCTGTGCATCTGAAGAGAACACAACCTGGATCTTCTGTCCTCCCTGCTCAGGCAAAAGCAGCAGCTTTTGCAGGGCGATTTCCTTGAGCACGTGTGAGCCCGCCCCAAGCGCCTCACCGGCGGCCGCGTAAAGCATTTCAAGATAGACTGAGATAGGTACCGCCATTACTCCCTGTAAGCGGTGGCCATCCAGGTAAGACAAGCACGACCTATCCAGCATCGTCTCCCAGACATGAATGCCTGTGGGAAAAACTAATTCAGTGTGCGAATCCAGTAAAGGATGCCTGGATAGATCGCCTGGCGACCGGTGCACAGTTTCCTTTGGACTGGATACCACTTCATGCTCTCTCACCTCCAACCAGCAGCGCTGCCGCTCGAATGGATACATTGGTAACGCAGGCAGAGCGAGACGCGCATAACTACTATCAAAACCACGCCAATCTAGATCTATACCTTTTGTGTAGAGAGCACTTACTGCACGCAGGAGTACCTCCCAGTCATCTCTATCTTTTTGCAGAGATGGCAGCCAGGCTCCATTCGCGTTTCCTGGCAGGCACTGCTTTCCCATACTCAAAAGGGTAGAATTTGGTCCCAATTCCAGAAATATCTCATAACCGTGCTGCGCAAGTGTATGCATGCCCTCCGCAAACTGGACCGCCTCACGTGTATGGCGACGCCAGTAGTGGGCGTCAAGTATATCACCTGCTTTGATCATCTCGCCGGTAAGGTTAGAGACCATCGGAATACGCAGCGGCGCGAACTGGCTCTCGCGAACCATCTCTTCAAACATGTCGAGCATCGGCTCCATCAGCGGCGAGTGGAAGGCATGAGAAACCGCCATCGGGTGGGTTACCACGCCCCCGGCTTCGAGTTGACGCTGCACCGCCTGGACCGCTTCTCTTTCGCCCGATATGACGGTATTGCGGGGACCATTGATAGCTGCGATGGCGACCTTTTCCGCGAACGGGGCCAACGCGACCGCCACCTGCGCTGGCTCGGCAAATACAGCGACCATGCTGCCCTTTTGAGGCAGATCCTGCATCAACTGAGCCCGTTTCGCGATAAGCTTGAGCCCATCTTCCAGGCTGAACATACCAGCCACGCACGCGGCGACATATTCTCCTACGCTATGGCCTATTACGATATCCGGCTCGATCCCCCATGAGCGCCACAATTCCGCCAGCGCATACTCCAGCGCGAAGAGCGCCGGCTGTGTATAGGCTGTTTCATGCAGCGGCACGGCGATTCCAGGATCTGGATAGAGCACCGAAAGAAGCGGTTGCGTCAGATAGGAGCGTAATAGCCTATCACATTCATCGAGCACACGTCGAAAAACCGGTTGTGTCTCGTAAAGATGACGCCCCATCCCAACATATTGGGATCCCTGGCCTGTAAAGAGAAACGCTATTCCTGGGTGCTTTCCAGTCGCAGCTTTTCCATACTGTACTGCGTTGTGTGCCTGGTCAGCCACGAATGCCTCCAGGCGCTGCTGCATCTCTGCGGCAGTGCGGGCTGACACCACCAGGCGATGAGCGAAGTGCGCGCGGCCAGTGTTTGCGCTGAAGCAGATATCAGCTATGGATGCCACCGGGCGCTGCGCCAGGTACCTGGCATAACGGCCAGCAAGGCTCTGCAGGGCTGTTTTGCTCTGGGCCGACAACGCCAGCATATGCATAGGACGTTCTACAGCGTCATTTTTAGGGGAGGCAGTTCTCTCCGGGGCCTCCTCTACAATCATATGGGCATTGGTGCCCCCAAAGCCGAAAGCACTTACGCCCGCCAGGCGCCGTTGAGCGCCCGGCCAGGATTGTCGCTCCGCCGGTATCACGAATGTTGTGTTATCAAGCGAGATATGCCGATTAAGCTTTCGCAGATGCAAGTGAGGCGGGATCTCCTTATGACGCAGACTGAGTATGACTTTCATCAAGCCCGCGATACCAGCCGCTGCCTCCAGATGACCGATATTGGTCTTGACAGAGCCGATAATACAGGTCTGCTCTGGTGCGCGATCCTGCATCAACACTGCTTTTAACGATTCAAATTCGATAGGATCACCCAGCGGAGTACTCGATCCGTGCGTCTCTACATAGCTCACCTGATCTGGTGAAACTCCGGCGCTATGCAGCGCCTGGCGTATAACAGCTTCTTGAGACGGACCATTTGGAGCCGTCAGACCATTGCTGCGACCGTCCTGATTCACTGCCGAGCCGCGAATAACCGCCAGGACCGTATCCCCATCCCGCACGGCGTCGGTGAGCCGCTTCAGCGCAACCAGCCCACATCCCTCGGCACGTACATACCCATCAGCATCATCGTCGAACGTTCTGCAGCGCCCGGTGTCTGACATCATCTGCGCCTGCGAAAAGGCAACGGTCAGCTCAGGCGTGAGAATGACGTTCACACCCCCTGCGAGAGCCATATTGCATTCTCCACTGCGCAAACTCTGGCAGGCCAGGTGCACCGCCACCAGCGAGGAGGAACACGCGGTATCCACCGCTATGCTTGGTCCTCGCCAATCGAAGAAATAGGAGAGACGGTTAGCGGCGATGCTATGAGCATTACCAGTGCCTGAGTAAACATCGAGCAGGGATAGGTCATCGCTCCGTAGTTGAGTATAATCGCTACTACTGATACCGACGAAGATACCCGTCTGGCTACCGGCAAGCGTGTTCGGTGCAATGCCAGCGTACTCCAGGGTCTCCCAGGCGACCTCAAGCAGCAGCCTCTGCTGAGGATCCATCTGCTCGGCCTCGCGTGGTGCGATCCTGAAGAAAGAGGGATCAAATTGATCCACCTGCTCCAAAAATCCACCCCAGCGCGTGTGCATCTTTCCTGGCGTCGCTCGCTTTGGATCGTAGAGCTGCTGGATATTCCACCGGTCCGGCGGAACTTCCGTGATGCCATCGCGACCTTCGCGCAAGAGCTGCCAGAAACTCTCTGGATCGGCGGCACCAGGGAAACGACAGCCAATGCCAACAACAGCGATGGCGTCTGACGCTACACGATACCCACGCTCCTCTCCAGGCATCTCCCCGGAATCTGGTGATTCTCCCGACAAATATTGAGCAAGCGCCTCGATGGTAGGATAGTCGTATGCCAGGGTAGGGGAAAGTTCGCGCCCCAGCCAGTCCTCCAGCTCTGCTGCCAGCGTCACAGCCTGTATCGAACCCATACCGTAGTGCGCGAAAGGATGCCGAATATCTATAGTGTGCTCGCTGACCTGAAGCTGCTTCGCGAGCTGCTCGACAAGCCACGACTGGATAGTGGCTTTTGTCTTCTGCGGCACGGCTTGAGCATGGTCCGGCTCGTCATCTTGCGCGCTATTGCTCCCTCTGTCCTCCTTCGTGCTCACATCAGAGCCTAATGTCCATTCATGTACGGCGTCCAGCTGATTTGCCAGGAAGCTTTCCCGGCAGGCTCGACGCTGCACTTTGCCACTGGAAGTTTTTAACATGCTGCCAGGCTTGATCAACGTTATGGCATAGACCTGTAGATCATGCTGCTCAGCTATAGCCTGGCGTATACTTCCGGCAATCTCTCCCATATCGCTGCGCAAGTACCGGCGCTCTATTTCAGAGACAACCACCAGCCGCTCTTCGCCATCCACCTCAACCGCGAATGCCGCGCTACCAGCGGGCCGTAACGCCTCGTGGCTACGTTCAACCGTTTGCTCGATATCCTGGGGGTAGTGATTGCTTCCATGAATAATAATAAGATCTTTCAGACGGCCAGTGATGAATAGCTCGCCCTGGTGTATGAAGCCAAGATCGCCTGTGCGCAGAAATGGCCCTTCCCCAGTATCAGCCAGGTGGGCCCTGAATGTATAGTCCGTTTCCTCGGCATGGTTCCAGTAGCCCTGAGCTATGCTGGGTCCCTTCACCCAGATCTCACCGACCTCATCGGGTGAGCACGGGTTCAAGGTCTCTGTATCGACTATAATCAGCTTCTGCCCTTCTAGCAGTGGACCCAGGCTGGCCAGGACGCGTGCTTCACTCTCCTCAGCGGAAGTCTCGACGGCCCGGTTCTGCACCAGGGCCTCGCCCGAGAACACTTTGCCGGGCGCTGCATTGTGGCTTCCACACACAAAGAGTGTCGCCTCCGCCAGGCCGTAACAAGGCAGAAAGGCCGAGCGACGGAAGCCGCAGGGCTCAAACGCTTCCGCGAACCGCTCCAACGTCTCAGCTCGCACTGGCTCCGCACCATTGGCGGCCACTGTCCAACTGCTCAGATCCAGAGTCGCTTTTTGCTCGTCCGTGATTTTGCGCGCACAGAGATCATAAGCGAAATTCGGTCCCCCACTGAGCGTTGCCTTTACACGCGAAATAGCCTGTAACCAGCGGATCGGGCGTTGGAGAAAAGCGGTAGGTGCCATGATGGTAGATTCATATCCCGAATAGAGAGGTTGGAGAATACCACCGATAAGCCCCAGGTCATGATATAACGGCAGCCACGTAACGGCATGCGCATCTGGAGGCTGCTGACAGGTGCGCGCTATCAGCGACGAGTTGTGGATCAGATTACCATGGCTTACCATGACACCCTTGGGGATTCCTGTTGAACCCGAAGTATATTGAAGGAATGCCAGTGTGTCGCTGTTAATCTTCGGACCCAGCCATTCCTCTGGGGATTCTTCGGCAGCGAGATCACTGGTAATCAGCAGGCGCGTTTGCTGCAGTTCCGGGCTAAGCGCCAGCAAACCTTCCACTTTGGATGAAAGGGCGGAGGTTGTCAGGATCACAGACACCTGGGCGTCGTTCGCAATAGCGCGGAATCGAGCAAGATTCCGGTCCGCTCGCACAGCCGAGGGGGGATAAACAGGTACCGCAATGATACCGCTATACAGGCAGCCAAAGAACGCGGTAATAAACTCCAGGCCGGAAGGATAGATGAGGAGAGCGCGTTCTCCACCCTTCGTGTACTCCCGGAGCCTTACCGCAATAGCACGAGCCTGACGGTCCAGTTCGGCAAATGTCAGATGGTCTCTCTCAATTTCCCCGTCATTGAGAAAAGAGTAGATCCGCTTATCGGGATAATGGGCCGCTCTCCAGCGTAGAAGCTCGACAAGCGTAGAAGCCTCAAAAGACATAGCGGAAAACACCTTTGCTCATAAAAGGTTGAGGATCTTTGCAGAAAAAGTTGTTAAGTCCTCTTGCTCATTCTATTGAGCAATGAAAAAGTAAACGGCTTAGTTGCCTGTCTCAGTTGTACAATAAAATCTGAACCTCTGTCAACGCCACGCGCAAGTTTGGATCGAGGGTGAAATGTGTAATTTGCTACCCTCTTAGCAAAGGTGCTACAATGAGCGTGTCCGTGAACCTAGATAACTGTCAACAGCTAGTCCGATTCGTGCAGATGAGCTGCTCTTTGCGCATGCCTGCAAATAGGCGATCTGCGCGGTTGGGTTGTGTCTATTTTATTGAACTGCGATCATTACCAGGGATACGAACGTGATACGCTACCAGATAGAGGTACGAGCGGCTTCGGGAGAGCACGATGTGCTGGCCCATCAGCTTGCTCGCGACATTATACACTTGCCGCCTAAACACTTTCCGTCGTTAGGCGAAATTCTCTCCAACTCCTCCCCTCTCCACTTTCACACAGCACAGCTTTATCGCATCACCGGCACTCTCAATTCCCAACAACTTGATCAGCTCGTCCAGCACTTGCTGGTCGATCCCGTGATTCAGGTGGCCCATGTGAGCGGAGAAAGCGGCGTAGAAGTGGATGAGGGACACATCATCGACGTTTTTTTTCATCCTGGCGTGACCGATACGCTGGCAGAAAGCGTGATAGCGGGCGCACAGATGTTAGATATCAGCGGGCTACACCAGGTGGAGACAGGACATCGCTACGTGCTCGATGCTCGCTTGAGCGAGGTCGACGCACATGCTATCGCGAAAGCGCTGCTCTATAATCCCGTCATTCAGGATTATCGGCTTCACGGTGCTCAAAACGATCAGGATGCTACCCAGGAAGTCCGCCCAGCAACGGGAGTCGGCCTGGATGATATCTCAACCGGTCATGTAGAGACCATCGCTATTTCGCAGATGAACGAAGAGCAGTTGATTGAGCTGAGCCGGACCGGATTGCTGGCGCTGAATCTGGAGGAGATGCGCGCAATCCAACAATATTATCGTGCTCAGGGACGCGAGCCAAGCGATGTCGAACTGGAGACGCTGGCACAGACGTGGTCCGAACACTGCTCGCACAAAACGTTCAAAGCCATCATCAATTACCGCGAGTTGGATGCACAGGGACAGGAACTGAAGCACGAAACCATTCCCGGCCTGCTTAAAAGTTACATTATGCGAGCCACCGAAGAGGTCAGACCCTCCTGGCTTGTCTCAGCCTTTAAAGATAACGCTGGCATTATCCGCTTCACTGAGACGCAAGATATCGCCTTTAAAGTTGAGACGCATAACCATCCTTCGGCCATCGAGCCGTTTGGAGGCGCGAACACGGGCGTGGGTGGCGTGATTCGCGACGTGCTCGGCGTCTCCGCGCAGCCGATTGCCTGCACGGATGTACTGTGCTTCGGCCCACCCGATACGCCGATGGATGCTTTGCCCGGCGGTGTACTGCCCCCCAACCGCATCGCCAGTGGTGTAATCAACGGCGTGCGCGACTACGGCAACAAGATGGGCATCCCAACAGTAAACGGTGCCGTGCTCTATAATCCGGGCTATCTGTATAATCCGCTGGTTTTCTGCGGCTGCCTGGGTATCCTGCCACACGGCAGCCATCCCAGCCAGGTACAGTCCAGCGATCTGATTGTGGCGCTGGGCGGACGCACCGGGCGCGATGGGATCCATGGCGCGACCTTCTCTTCAGGCGAGATGAGCAGCGAGCTGAATGCCCAGGCTGGAGCAGCTGTACAGATTGGCGCGCCGATTACCGAGAAAAAGGTAACAGATGCGGTCATTCAGGCACGCGACCGGGGGCTCTATCATGCCATTACCGATTGCGGAGCCGGCGGCTTCTCTTCGGCTATCGGCGAGATGGGCGCAGAGACCGGTGCCCACGTCGAACTATCGCAAGCTCCGCTGAAATATCAAGGCTTGAAGCCGTGGGAGATCTGGCTCTCAGAGGCCCAGGAGCGCATGGTGCTGGCGGTCCCGCAGCAGCATCTTGATGAGTTGCTGGAGATCTGCACCATTGAGGAGGTAGAGGCCAGCATTCTCGGCACGTTTAGCAATGATCAACGCCTGATAGTGACATACCATGGCCAGGTGGTGGCTGACCTCGATATGCGCTTTTTGCATGATGGCAACCCACGACGTACGCTTGATGCGCTCTGGCAGCACAAGTTTACCAGTGCGATCGCCGCGCATAACATTCCAACAGAGAACTCCGGCTTAGCGCAGTCGTCCATCGCCCGCTCATTCGCGCCAACGCTGATAGCTCTGCTGCGCCACCCCACGATCGGCTCGAAAGAGGCGGTGGTTCGGCGCTACGATCACGAGGTACAGGGCGCGACCGTGCTCAAACCACTGGTCGGACGCGCGGGCAACGGCCCCGGCGATGCCGCGGTTTTACAGCCTATTCTCGACGAAACCAGCAGCAAGGGAATTGTGCTCTCCAATGGCATCAACCCGCTGTATAGCCAGGTCGACCCGTATCATATGGCAATGAACGCCCTTGACGAGGCGCTGCGCAACCTGACGGCTGTGGGTGGCGATATTGAGCGTGTGGCGATTCTGGATAACTTCTGCTGGGGCAGTTCCACCGATCCTGAGCAGCTGGGCATGCTGGTACGAGCGGTAAAAGGCTGCTATGATGCCGCGCACTGCTTCGGCACCGCCTTCATCTCCGGCAAAGACAGCCTGAACAACGAGTATCGCGCCGCAGGACGCCGCCTGCCGGTCATTCCCACGCTGCTCATCTCGGCGGTAGGTGTGATTGATGATGTGGCGCACACTATCGATATGCCGCTCAAGACTCCCGGCAACCTGCTTTACCTCATAGGCACTACCTATAACGAGCTGGCGGGTTCACACTATGCCGAGGTGGTTGACCGGGATTCGTTTGAACAACTTTTGCCTCATACCCATGTACCACATGTGCGTATCGAGCATGCTCGCGCCGTCATGCGGACCCTGGGGACGGCCATTCGACAGGGCTATATCGACGCCTGCCATGATCTGTCAGAAGGCGGGCTGGCACTGGCCGCCGCAGAGATGGCGCTGGCCGGCTTACTCGGCGCGCACCTCGACGTAAACTCCATTGATCTGAAACACGAGGCAGGACTGACGGCCAGCACGACCAATATTGTGCGCCTATTTAGCGAATCGGCGTCGCGCTTTCTGATAGAGATCGCGCCTGAACAACTGGGCGCATTTGAGCAATATATGCGCGCTCATGGTGTTGAAGACATGACGTATGTGGGTACCGTTAGCAACGACGCGCGCTTTATAGTGCGTGATGGTACTGAGGAATTAATCAATCTAAGTGTTGATGAATTGCAAGAGGCCTGGAAGGGGAAAGAGGTATGACGCGCGCGCTCGTTTTACGTGCTCCTGGCATCAACTGTGATCGCGAGACGGCCCAGGCCTGCCGCCTGGTCGGCTTCGAAACTGAACGGGTACATATTAATGAACTCCTCAAGGCGCCCCAGACCTTGCTGGATTATCACTTTCTTGTCATTCCAGGCGGCTTCTCCTATGGAGATGATCTGGGGGCTGGAGCTCTTCTGGCAAAGAATTTGACGATCCATCTAGGTGCCCAACTGCGCCAATTTGTCGATGAGGGCCGCCCGGTGCTGGGTATCTGCAACGGCTTCCAGGTGCTGGTACGTGCGGGCCTGCTGCCTGGCTCGCTACCCCCGGCACAGCTACCTGAGCAGGCAACACTCACCAACAACGCTTCGTCGCTGTTCGAGTGCCGCTGGATTCACCTGGCGGCCCTGCCCAGCCACTGCATCTTTACGCGCGGCATTGAGCACCTGCTAGAACTGCCGGTCGCGCATGGCGAGGGACAGTTTGTGCTGAAAGGTGATGTCGAGCAGTTGATCGAGCGTGGCCAGGCTCCACTGCTCTACGCGACGAGCAGCGGCGAGACGCAGCAGGTAGCCTATCCCGACAACCCTAACGGTTCACCGGGCAATATAGCGGGCCTGTGCAATAAACGCGGTAACGTCTTTGGCCTGATGCCTCATCCCGAGCGCTACGTAAACGCGCTGCAACATCCACAGCGCCGCGCAATGACACATGGCCAGGGCGATGGTCTGCTGATCTTTAAAAACGCCTATGAGTATGCCCTGCGCTTCTCTCGTCCTCAGAAGCAGACCAGCCAAGTCAGCCGCGAGAAAGAGGAGGCCGAACACGCTCACAAGCAACAGAGCAGTGGCCTGACATACGCCGCCAGCGGCGTAGATATCACCGCCGGAGAACAGGCTGTGCGCCTGATGCAAAAAACGATACGCGCCACGCACGGGCCAGAGGTGCTGGCAGGCGTAGGAGCGTTCGCCGGCATACTGAGCGCGACAGCATTACAAAAGATGATCCAGCCAGCCCTGGTCGCCTCCACCGATAGTGTTGGCACCAAGACGCTGCTCGCCGTACAGGCTGGCCACTACGACACTGTTGGCTACGATATCGTCAACCATTGCGTCAATGATATGCTAATGCAGGGCGGGCGACCGCTCTTCTTTATGGACTACATCGCCATGCACCAGGTTGATCCGGCCAACGTGGCCACAATCGTGAAGGGCGTTGCTGAGGCCTGCCAGGCAGTCGGCTGCCCACTGCTGGGCGGCGAGACAGCCGAGATGCCCGATGTCTACCAGCCAGGAGCGTTTGACCTGGCGGGTACGGTCGTGGGTGTCGTTGAGCAGGCAGAAATCATTAACGGTTCAACTATTCGCAGCGGAGATGTGATTCTGGGCCTGCCTTCCAACGGCCTGCATACCAATGGTTATTCACTGGCGCGCAAGGTCTTTGCTCCCTACGCGCTCGATACAGTCTTTCCCGAACTGGGCGAACCGCTGATCGACGCGCTACTGCGTCCACACCATTGCTATCTGCGCGAGATCGAGCAGCTGCGCGGCTACCTCGCCGACCGCGAGCGCTTTATCAAGGGCATGGCCCACCTGACAGGCGGCAGCTTCGAGGGTAATATTTCGCGCATCCTGCCGCAAGGCCTGCGCGCGGTCATCGATACGCAGTCGTGGAGCGTGCCACCACTCTTTCAGCTCATTGGACGGCTAGGCAATGTACCACGAAATGAGCTCTATCACTCACTAAACATGGGCATTGGCATGGTAATTGTGCTTTCGCCCAAGAGTGCCCTGGAGGCGCGTTGTGTGCTGCCAGAACTGCTGACAATTGGGCACATCGAAGAAGGCTCCGGCGTGAGTTTAGTATAGAAACAGCGCTGGAATTAAGGAAGGGAACGTACATACCTATGATAGAACAACCAACCTTTGGTCCTCAGCTCGCTGAGGGCAAAACCAAACAGATTTACGCTTACCCCGATAACGAAGCGCTGGCCTACATGGTCAACAAAGATCAGATTACGGCCGGCGATGGCGAGCGGCGCAATGAACTGGTTGGCAAATCGCGCTGGAGCACTATCACGACCGCCAACGTCTTTCGACTGCTGAATGAGGCCGGTATCCCCACCCACTTCGTCAAGCAGGTCAATAAGGAAACGCTGCTGGTCAAACGCTGCACGATGCTGCCAGTTGAGCAGGTACAGCGCCGCATTGCTACCGGTTCATATCTCAAACGCCATCCTGAGATCAGCGAGGGCACGCGCTTCGACCCCGTACTGGTCGAGACCTTCCTCAAGGACGACGCCCGGCACGATCCCCAGATCTGGGAGCAGGATATCATCGACATGGGCCTGGCCAACAGCGATGAGATCGCCTGGATGGCCGAACAGGGCCGGCGCGTCTTTGAAACGCTGGAGAAAGCCTGGTCTGGTATCGATGTGACACTAGTTGATCTCAAAATTGAGTTTGGGCGCGACGGTAGCGGCAATCTGATGGTCGCCGACGTGATCGATAACGATAGCTGGCGCCTCTGGCCAGGGGGGGACAAGACGCGCATGCTTGATAAGCAGATCTACCGCAACCTGAAAAATGTTACTGAGGCCGATCTCCAGCAGGTCGCCGACCGCTATGCCCTGGTCGCCGATCTCACTGGGAAACTCTCAATGTATGGTTCATAGTACGAGAGGAGCATAGCATGAAACGACTACGCGATGCATGCGGAGTTGTAGGCATTTTTACGCCGAAGCATGAGGCGAGTCTGGACGTACGGCGATACCTGACACTCGCCCTCACCGCATTGCAGCACCGTGGTCAGGAGAGCGCTGGTATGGCGGTATACGACAGCACGGGCGAGATCGTACACCGTGTCGGCATGGGAAAGGTACGCGAAGTATTCCAGGATTCGGGGACGAGTCTACCCACCACACATTGTGGCATCGGCCATGTGCGCTACTCCACAACAGGCTCAAGCTGCGTGGAGAACGCCGGCCCCTTTGTTCTTGGAGGACGGCAGGGGGAGTACGACGCCATAGCACTGGCCCACAATGGTAACCTGACGAACAACAACGCGCTCCAGAAACTGGTACCACAGGACCAGCTCGGCTCAACTACCGATAGCGAGGTGATGGCTTACCTGCTGCTGCATGCTGAGGGGAAAACCTTCCGTGAACGGATGATCGCCACATTTCCATTATTACGCGGCGCCTACAGCCTGGTCATACTCAACGAGGGCAAACTCTACGCCATGCGCGATCCCTGGGGCATGCGACCGCTCTGTATCGGGCGCATCGGCGATAGCTGGATCATTGCTTCTGAGTCGTGCGCGCTGGATCGCACGGGCGCAACCTTCCTGCGCAAAGTTGAGCCGGGCGAGCTGATTACCATCGATGATAATGGCATGCACGCCGAACAACTGGTGAAACTGCCACGCCAATCGCTCTGCGTCTTTGAGTACATCTACTTTTCCGACGCCACGAGCCGTATCAACGGCCGCTACACCTATACGGTGCGCGAGGCGCTAGGACGTGAACTGGCGCGTGAGCATCCCGTCGAGGCCGATCTTGTCGTGCCAGTACCAGACTCATCCATCCCAGCGGCACTGGGCTATGCTGCGGAATCGGGCATCACCTACAGCCAGGCCATTATCAAGAATCGCTACAGCGACCGCACCTTTATCAAACCGGATCAGCGCCTGCGCCAGTTGGAGGTTGACCTGAAATATAACATGGTGCAGCCGAAAATCGAAGGGGCACGCCTGATCATCGTGGACGACTCGATTGTGCGCGGTAACACAGTGAAGCGATTGGTATCAGCGCTGCGCAACCGGGGCGTCAAAGAGATCCACCTGCGCGTAAGTTCGCCACCGTTTCGTCACCCCTGCTATTTCGGCATCGATATCCCACAGGAAAAGGAGTTGATCGCAGCCGGGCGCAGCGTTCAAGAGGTCGCGGACTACATTGGCGTGGATAGCCTGGGTTACCTGAGCCTGGCCGGACTGGGGCGCGCCATCAATG
Organism: Ktedonobacteraceae bacterium; assembly: GCA_017354095.1. Taxonomy (GTDB): domain Bacteria; phylum Chloroflexota; class Ktedonobacteria; order Ktedonobacterales; family Ktedonobacteraceae; genus Bu33. Next base: position 1,516 of record JAFMRP010000026.1, on the reverse strand, counting down.
CGGCCGGAGGCGAAACTGCTCTGCTCACTGAAACAAAATCGCTGAACGTGCTGCACAGCGAATTCTGTTATGGCTGCCTGCGCAAAGAGGGCTGGCCCTTTGATCCGCTGGCCGATAGTCGTAACATCCCTGAGATCAAACAGGTCTTACCAGACATGGAGCAATCGCTCGGCTCTCGTTAGGATACTACTGCTTTATCTGTGAGTGAAATGAGGTGCGAATGGACCTCATTTCACTCACATTCTCTTTTTGGGTAATTTTACCCATGCTCAGATGCATACTTTTCCTTATACTCATCGACAACGGTGCGGACTTGCACCGTTGCATAGCAATGAGACAAGGAGAGGGTACTGCATGTACGATGCCATTATCGTTGGGGCGCGCTGCGCCGGATCGCCAACAGCCATGTTGCTCGCGCGTAAAGGCTACCGTGTTCTGCTCGTCGACAAGGCCAGGTTCCCCAGTGATACCATGTCCGGCCATTTTATCCACACACGAGGAGTGGCCTGCCTCAAACGCTGGGGGCTTCTAGAGCAGGTCATCGCCACCAATTGTCCTGCCATCACCCGGGCGAAACTCGATTTCGGTCCCTTCTCGCTCACAGGCGCGGAACTGCCGGTGGATGGAGTCGCGGGCACCTACGCGCCCCGACGCTATCTGCTGGATAAAATTCTGATTGATGCTGCCGTCGAGGCTGGCGTTGAGATGCGCGAAGACTTCAACATGCAAGAACTGCTGATGGACAACGAGCGGGTGGTGGGTATTCGTGGCCGCCAGGCACAGGGTCCGATGGTTACTGAAAGAGCCAGCATCGTGATAGGTGCCGATGGCATGCGCTCATTCGTCGCGCGTATGGTCCAGGCTCCTACCTACGAAGTCAGGTCTGATTTCTGCTGTGGCTACTATGCCTACTGGAGCGGGGTACCGATAGAAGGGTTGGAGGTATACCCTCGTGACCGGCGCATCATCTTCGCCATTCCCACCAATGACGGCAAAGTGCTTGCCGCAGTGCAATGGCCACGCGAGGAGTTCCATAGCGTTCGCAGCGATATCGCGGGTCATTTCGCACAGACGCTCAATCAGTACACCCCCCATCTTGCCGGGCGCATACTTGAGGGCGTACAGGAGGAACGCTTCATCGGAACTGGAGATATTCCCAACTTCTTCCGCAAATCCCATGGTCCAGGCTGGGCACTGGTCGGGGACGCAGGTCACTTTAAAGACCCCGTTCTAGCTCATGGCATAAGCGATGCATTCCATGACGCCGAGCTGCTCGCCAAGGCCGTTGATAGCGGCCTTTCGGGGAAGCAACCACTGGTTGAGGCACTCGCCAGCTATGAACAACAGCGTAATGAGGCAGCTATGCCCCGCTATGAAACAAACTGTCAGATGGCATCGCTTGAGCCACCGCCAGCAGAGATGCAGCCTCTTTTCGAAGCGCTGCGCTGCAACCAGGAGGCAACGAATCGCTACCTATCGACACTGGCAGGCACAATCTCGCCCGCCGAGTTCTTCG
>JAFMRP010001241.1 GCA_017354095.1 Ktedonobacteraceae bacterium | reverse complement strand
CAGTGTGCGCGCTCGCTGCCGTTATCGACCAGGATGGTATGTTTCACAGTTGGGCATGAATCGCGAACCTGGTCGAATTTCGCCGCGCCCTCGCTGTCGGTAATGAAGCCCTGCACTTCGGCGATTTCGGCCCGGTACTGTATATCTTTGGGAGTCAGGAGCGTGGTGCAGGGGATGAAGATGGCGCCGAGCTTGATCAGGCCGAGCACGGCCTCCCACCATTCGGGGAGACGAGGAAGCATGACCATGACGCGCTGGCCTTTCTGGATACCCAGGCGTGTGAAAGCATTGGCGGCGCGATGAGCGCGTTCTGAGAAATAGGCAAAGGTGAGATGCTGCTCTTGCCCCTGGGGTCCAATCCAGAGCATGGCGAGTTTATTGGGGTTCTGTGCCCACCGGTCGATGACGTTGGTGGCAAAGTTGAAGTGTTCGGGGACGTCCAGGTGGAAGGTACGGCGTTCTTCTTCGTAACTGGTCATATGCGAGTTTAGCATGGTGAGCCTGCCTTTCGCGCTGCAATACGATGCATGAAACAACATTGTTGATTGCTATCATATCATATTGCATATGCTTCCATAGGTGCGCCGCCTGCGGCGGCGCGGGGGAGAAGAATGTCATCGGGGGCTGCGCCCCCTGCACCCCCGCCTAAGTGAATGCGCACAGGGATGGCCATACATTTCCGGGGGAAGAGGGTTTGTAATTTAGAGAGTGTGCCCGGTGGCCGCGTGGAGGTATTGGGAGGCGAGTGCATGTTGCAGGTAGGTAGTGAACTCGCCATATTGTGTTTCGTCGAGGAGACCGAGATCCCGCATCAGTGCCAGTAGGGTGATTATCTGGCCAGTGATAAGTTCGCTGGTGACGACTGTTCGCATGCTTTCGTCATGGATATCTAAGGTTGCGCTGGTTGCTGTTGTGTGATGCAGAAGCATACGATAAGTTGATTCCTGAACATGATCGGAGATTCTTTCTTGTAGATCGAGTATGGCTTGCGAAAAACTTTTATCCTGCATCAATTTTTCTCCCGGGCAAAAGAGCAAATATGCTCCCAAAGGCTTGTGATATCTCTGAAAGATGGCTCCAGAGTAAAGAAATACATGCGTGCATGTAAAGTCTGAATCGCTACCCGGCACGTGGCCTGGCTGTAAGTCCCCGTTGTGTAAGCGGGGGTTCATGACAACGGTGTCTCATCGTTGCATATCGATCCTTTCGCCAGCGAAAAGGAGAGGTGGGTAGATCTCGTACTGATTATTATAGCAGGGGTTCGCTTAGAAAGCCACATTGCATGGTTTGGATGTTTTCTGGCTGTATGCAAAGAGGCTGGCCTGAAACGGCTTCAAAGGGGGCATTTCCCTGTATCTCCTGCTACCGTGCCTTACCATATAAGTGCTGACAGAGTACTAGTACCAGGGAAGATGCGGGAGAAGGGGCAGGGGCAGTATCTAAAGGCTTACCACGTATGATCATCGTTTTTGCGCCTCCCTATAATAGCTATGGAGCACTGGTGAAAGTTCGGAGTTACTTCTATTGCCGAAACTTTCTCTATTTCTTCCTGATTCCTCTTATGAATTTTAAGAAAATAGCAGAGTATAAGGATGTTGGGGGCAGAGGAGAGACGGGAACAGGTTTGCAGGGTTCGGCAAGCAGCCTACGGGCTCTCGCTGAAGCGAGTCACTGCACCGGGATTCGGCTGGGTCAGCAAGGGACGGGATCAGCCTACGGGGTTTCATTCGTTGCCTGTATCCCCTAAGTCCATTGTGAACGTTCAGAAGCGAGTCACTGCACTGAGATTCGAGCAGAGTCAGCAGATGATCAGACCAGCTATAGATTCCCTTTTACTATCCATATACCGCGATACATTTTTAAACTTCATCAGAGGAGGAGGGTAAACCAGAGATTGCCCTGCTTGCCAGTCAAGTATTGTAAGGTTCGTTCTTTCTGTTTCTACAGAAAGAGCAAGTACACTGAGATCCATATAGAAACGATAAAAGGAGTGAACTTTTATGGCGACAGCCACACGTGAACGCACAGCTGGAAGCCGCGAGCAAGTCATGGAGCAAGAGGAAGGCATCCAGCAGCCACTGTTGCTAGCGGCATTGATGGCCCGGCGTGGTGAAGAGGAAGAGCGAGAGGAAAGGATCCAGCACCCCCTGCTTCTGGCGGCATTGATGGCCCGGCGTGGAGAGGGGATCATCCAACATCCCCTGTTGCTGGCTATGCTCATGAGTCGTCGTAGGGAGGGGATCATCCAGCACCCCCTGTTGCTC
>JAFMRP010001240.1 GCA_017354095.1 Ktedonobacteraceae bacterium | reverse complement strand
ACGCACGTACCTCGAAGAGCGAGGATACGAGGTGCTTGTTTTTCACGCTACCGGAACAGGTGGCAGATCGATGGAGGCGCTTGTCAACGGTGGCTTTCTCGCTGGCGTGCTGGATATCACAACGACCGAACTCGCCGACGAACTGGTTGGTGGCGTGCTGAGCGCCGGACCGGATCGCCTGGAAGCCGCGGGCAAGATGGCTCTCCCCCAGGTCATCTCGCTGGGCGCACTGGACATGGTCAATTTCGGGCCAATGGAAACCGTTCCTGAACAGTTCCGCCAGCGCAGACTCTACAAGCACAATCCCACCGTCACCCTCATGCGTACCACGCCAGAAGAATGCGCGGAACTTGGCCGCATCGTGGCGCGCAAATTGAACGGGGCGAAGGGCCCGGTCGTCCTGTTCATTCCTCTACGTGGTATCTCCATGATCGCGACCGAGGGGGGAGCGTTCTATGATGGCGATGCAGACCGGGCGCTGATAGATACCCTCAAAGCGGAGCTACAGCGCCATGTAGAGATCCGTGAATTGGATACCGATATCAACGATCCACACTTTGCCCAGGCCATGGCCCGCTGCCTGGACGAGTGCGTCCAGGCTCAGACGACGAAAGGGGGAGGAAACCAGTGAAGAGAACAGAAGCGCTGGAACGATTACGCACCACTGTGAACAGCGGAGGAGTGATTATCGGCGCAGGGGCCGGGACCGGCTTATCAGCGAAATGCGTCGAAGAGGGGGGCGCAGACCTGATGATCATCTACAATTCTGGCCGCTACCGCATGGCGGGTCGCGGCTCCCTGGCTGGTCTGCTGCCCTATGGAGACGCCAATGCCATTGTCATAGAGATGGCAGGCGAGGTGCTCCCAATCGTCAAACACACCCCAGTACTGGCCGGCGTCTGTGGCACAGACCCTTTCAGAATCATGCCCCATTTCCTGAAGCAGCTCAAAGAGATGGGCTTTACCGGCGTGCAAAACTTCCCCACGGTCGGCCTTTTCGATGGCATGTTCCGACAAAACCTGGAAGAAACCGGTATGGGCTATGGGCTCGAAGTGGACATGATTCGTCAGGCACACGAACTGGATCTGCTCACAGCGCCCTATGTATTCACGCCGGCCGAGGCTCAGGCGATGGCCGAGGCTGGAGCGGACATCCTTGTCCCACACATGGGGCTGACGACCAAAGGCGCGATAGGCGCTCAAACAGCTCTGACTCTGGATGAAGCGGTGAAGCGCATTCAGGCGATCCATGATACCGCCCGGAAGGTCAACCCTGATCTGTTGGTGCTCTGTCACGGTGGGCCGATTGCGGAACCAGAGGATGCCGCCTATGTGCTGGCACGCACACATGGGGTGGTTGGCTTCTTCGGGGCATCCAGCATGGAACGCCTGCCAACCGAGGTGGCGATTACCGCAAACACACAACGCTTTAAGCGCATCAAGCCCGGACCATCAACCGCGTCCTGATCTGATCAGAGCAAAAGAAAAGCGATTGGAGGGAAAACAGATGCCAAAACAAGTTGATCCCAATACCGTCCCAACACAAACATTCGATTGGGGGGCGATTAAATGGTTCGTCACGCCTGAACGCACGCAAGGCGCGGGTATCACGTTCGGCGAGGTCGTCCTGATGCCTGGCAAGGGCCACGAGCGCCACAATCATCCAGCCTCAGAGGAAATTCTGTACGTGCTCTCCGGTGAGGGTATGCAGATGCTCGACGACGGAGAACCTTTTCCAGTGAAGGCTGGTGACACGATCTATGTGCCGACTGCCATGTTCCATTCGACGTTGAACACGGGCTGGACACCGTTGCGATTACTGGCACTCTATAACCCTGGCGGTCCTGAGAAAGTGCTGGAGGAGCTCCCAGACTTTCAGGAAGTGCCGGCAGGACAGCTGCCAAAGCTCATACGAGTCTCTTGACCTATACCAGAATTCGCTAAAAAACATTAATCATCATCCTCCCCAAATGCCCTTCTTCCAGCCTCATCGATGAGGCTGGCCCTCTGTTCATCTATCGTTTTCATGGCGGTAAATATACTTCGGGCGGCCTCTGACCTGATCAAACCAGCTTCGTAAATGATGCTGGCAGCCTGAGTCACTTCAATGCGCCTCAAAAGATCCACTGCGGTGTCGAGACTGGTTGGGCCCGCCATCGCCATGCGCTCTATGATCGCACCTGCCGTCGACGGTAGCATCTCATTCAACACATCCGCACCCCGGGCCTCGTACCCATTCATACTCAGGATGACGCGAGCCTCATC
>JAFMRP010001239.1 GCA_017354095.1 Ktedonobacteraceae bacterium | reverse complement strand
TGGCAAGCGACTTCGTTCTTTAGCATCCATCGCTTATTAACTCCTCTTAATACGCGCATACAGCATAGAAAGTTACACATGCACTCGGCTCAGCCATACTGGCAGGCCTGAGCGCGGCGCTGCCTTCTTTAAAAAAGAAAACAAGAGTAGATCAGCAACAATTTTTTAGAATAGTTCTGTCTACTAAAGACATTGACAGGAAACGCCTGTTGGGCATACTATGGTCAGAGTGGATTGATAGCAACTCGCAAAAACCACAGCCCATTGTAATCACCACGTTTTTTAAGGAACTCAAACCATGTCACACACAGTACCTGGCGAAGGCAACGAAGACGACCTGGAACAATTACTTGTCCACGACGTTCATCTGCAGCACATACCGGAACCGTCGTCCGCACAGCCGGCGGCAGTTTCAAGCATAGACGACGAGGATACAGAAGACCCCATCCCGGACAGCGACGTTCAGGGAGCGCTAGGGCTTTTCGCGGAAGCGACCCAGGATATGGCAACCGCAACGGTGGAGATTAGCCTGGGACGACACTTTGCCTGCGTCGATTACTGCAACCAGGCAGTAGAAAAAGCAGCGCAATCGGTCAGCCTCTTGCGATATGGACGCCGCTCCATGTACGATCACGACCTGCGCGCACTGGGAAAACTGGTAGGAGCTCCACCAGAGATTCAGGATGAGATGGATATACTGACACCTTTTCACCCCGAAGCCTTCTATCATGATACCCCGCCAGAGGAGGCAGACGAAGTTATCAGCGCAGAACAGGCCAGCGGCTATGTACAGGGCGCGCGCAAGGTATTACGTTGGGCGAAAAGTATTGTGTTGAACGCGTAAAGGCTAAAGGAGCCTTCTCCCTCACGATCACACACACACACAAAACACATCAAGCGCGTAACTACTCAGTTGGAGGAATTTTGAATGACACAACAGATTACCCACACGGGGCTGGAAGAGGCTGTCAAGCAATCCCCGCGTAAATGGGTCTATCTTTTTAGTGAAGGTAACGCAAAAATGCGCGATCTGCTGGGAGGCAAGGGCGCCGGCGTGGCTGAAATGACCAACGCAGGCCTACCCGTCCCACCCGGTTTTACCATCACCACCGAAGCCTGCAATGCCTACTACGAAACTGACAAGCAATTCCCCCAGGGACTCTGGGAGCAGGCTAAAGCCGCCCTGCAGATCGTTGAAGAGCAGACCGGCAAACACTTTGGAAAAAAGGACAATCCCCTGCTGGTTTCCGTACGCTCAGGCGCGAAATTCTCCATGCCGGGCATGATGGATACCGTGCTCAACCTCGGCATTAACGACGAAACAGTACAGGGCCTGGTGGCCCTGACCGGTGACGAGCGCTTCGCCTATGACGCCTATCGCCGCTTCATTCAGATGTTCAGCAAAATCGTGCTAGACACCGAGCCGCGGGCATTTGAAGAAGTGCTTGACCAGTACAAGGAGCGTGCGGGCGTCGCGACCGACGCCGAACTTTCGGCTGATGACCTGAAAAAGATCGTGGCAGAGTTCAAGCAGATCGCCGAGAAGCAGTCTGGCCAGCCTTTCCCGACCGATGTCTATGATCAGTTGCATAAAGCCATCGAGGCCGTATTCTCCTCCTGGAACAACAAGCGCGCCATCGACTATCGCAACTTCAATAAAATCGCGCACGACCTTGGTACCGGCGTCAACGTGCAGAGCATGGTATTTGGCAACATGGGCAACGACAGTGGTACCGGCGTCGCCTTCACGCGTAATCCCAGCACAGGCGAGAAAGAGCTGTACGGCGAATATCTCTTGAACGCGCAAGGCGAGGATGTGGTGGCTGGTATCCGCACTCCCTCGAAGATCAGCCGCCTGAAAGAGGACCTCCCCCGCGTTTACGAGCAGTTCCAGCAGATCGCACAGCGCCTTGAGCAGCACTACCGCGACATGCAGGACCTGGAGTTCACCGTAGAGAAGGGCCGCCTCTATATGCTGCAGACACGCTCGGCCAAGCGCAACGCCCAGGCCGCAGTCCAGGCCGCGGTCTCTATGGTTCACGAAGGACTGATCAGCGAAGAAGAGGCTGTCAAGCGCGTCGAGCCTTCGCAGGTCTATCAACTGCTCCTGCCACGTTTCGGCGAGGAAGAAAAGAAACAGGCCACGAAAGAAGGAAAACTGCTGGCCAAAGGCCTTAACGCCTCTCCCGGTGCGGCCACCGGCAAGGCAGTCTTCGACGCTGACCGCACCGAGGAACTGGGCAAGGCTGGCACGCCGGTCGTACTG
>JAFMRP010000025.1 GCA_017354095.1 Ktedonobacteraceae bacterium | reverse complement strand
GACCCTGGATTGTCCTCCTGGAATGTTTTCCTATTGCAGCACAGGATATAACGTGCTGGGCCGTATCATCGAGGTGCTGACTGGTCAGACCTGGGACGCGGCCCTCAAAGAGCGGCTGTGTGTCCCGCTTGGGTTGGAGCACACGGTGACTCTGCCCGAGGATGTTTTGCGGTTCCGGGTGGCGATGGGCCACCTGGGCGAACCGGGAAAAGACCCGGTCCCGGCCCCCGTGTGGAATCCCTTGCCGCGTTCCTCAGGACCGTATGGCGGCGTCCTCTGTGCGACGGCCACAGATCTTGTCAGCCTAGCCCGTATGCACCTCGATGAGGGAAGGGCACCAAATGGGTCCCGTGTGCTGGATGCCTCGGCCATAACTATGATGCAGCGGCGAGAAGTTAATGTCCCAGACAAGTGGACGTTCAATTCCGATGCGTGGGGCCTGGGCTGGGCGCTGTATGAGTGGAATGGTGTTACTGGATTCGGCCACGACGGAGCCACCATCGGACAATACTCCTATCTGTGCGTGGTGCCGCAGGCAGGCGTGATCCTCGTCTTATTGACCAACGGCGGAAATGCACACCAGTTCTACGCTCAGCTCTTTGGGGAACTGCTCGACGAACTGGCTGGAGTCAGGATGCGGCCCGCCTTCGGACCAGCACCACAACCACCTGTGGTGGACATTGCCTCGTTCATTGGCACCTACAAGCGTGAAGGCGTCGTTACCACTTTCACCGAGCGCGAAGGTAAGCTGCATCTGGTGTACGAGTTCGTCGATGGTATGAAAGACTTCTCCCCACCAATTGAACTGGATCTCACAGCGGTGTCGGAGAAGGTGTTCGCCGTACCAGGCATTGGTGGTTCTAGCGGGGGCTGGATGCCGGTGGTGTTCTCCACCCTCACGGATGGCACCGGATGCGTCTACATCGGTATGCGGGCCGCGCCAAAGATAACGTAAAGCCGGCACAGAAAAAAGGGAAAGCGCCCTGCGCAGTCTCCTGACGCCCTCGACCTCATCTGGGGCGGCGAACCAGTGCTGTCCACACCGCGATCTGAATAATCTCGGTACATGTTGGGTGGGGGTGAGGGCTGGCAAAAGTTTTTTTTGGAATCGATGTCAAAAACCCGTCACAACCCGTCACAGCCGCTCCAGAGGCCGATGTAACCCGTCACTACCCGTCACAGTCGCTCCAGAAGGGGGTTCACGGGGTTTTCATATTGATAAGTCCGTATAAATAGATGTGTGGCACGTAAAAAATTACAGCGAGCACAGGTCTGGGGCGCTGATCGAGGAAAGGATTGACCGGCGCCGGTCAATCCTTTCTGTTCCCTTCACGCCCGAGCAAACTTATTAACAACGTGTTCAGATGAACGGTGCTGCCTGAGGGTTCAGACCACGACGATCTCGACGCTGACACACTCAGGAGTTGAGCTGCTGGCTGGCAGGGTTTCTACGCAGAAAGTTGGATGATACGTTATGGGTGATATTGCACCTGCCTGATTTGGCTGGTAGATATGGGATGTATTGATGACTACAGGAGGCTGCATACAGGCGACCTCTCCACATAAGAGATACTGCGAAGTGGTTCCATCGCCCCAGGTAGCTACCAGGTATAAGAAGCCAGGGCCAGACTGCGGAGGGTAACAATAGATGGTTGCTGTCACCTTTGCCTCCTGGCCTGCTTTGACCGTTTGCGTAGGTGGGCTCGCTGTGAGGCATTTCGTGGGAGCGGAGGCAGGACTCTGCGACGATGTTGTGGCGGCGCTGGCCACCTCTGCAAAAAGGAAGGTGAGGGCCAGGGCGAATACCATTGCGAGGATGGGGAGATGCTTGAACAGACCAGACGAGTTCCTTCTCATGTTGTTGGCCTTTCTTTCACTGCTAATTTTTCGAGACGAATGCAAACAAGGTGAGCGTGAAAGGCTGCTGCTGCATCGCAGCGGGGACGGTGCGAGAGCTATCCTTGCTCTATTGATAATTCTACCATGGATCCGGTGGGTTTGCTACTGCCTGTGCTGCTCCTAGACCGGCCTCTCGCATGAAGTTGAAGAAAATAGTGGGGATATGGGGAAGAAACGAATTCTCACGTATGCTTCTCTTTCTGTTGTGTCTCAACATGCCGCACCAGTGGCCCCGCGATGTGGTCATCTCGCGCGAAGCCCCAGCGATCTGCTTTCTGGGGAAAGCAGACCGATTCTCGAGGAAAGGTTGAATCGTCTGGAGATGGCAGCAGATACGACAGGAGTCGGTGTTTTCTGGAAAGTCCAGAACTTCAAAAGAGGATATCAGGGCATATAGCTTCCCCCGCCAACAGAGAGATAATTGCCGGTGAGATATCCCGCCTCCTGAGTTGCCAGCAGCAGAATTGCCCCGGCGACATCCTCTGGTTGTGCGATGCGGCGCAGAGGCAGGGTCGCACTGATAGCTTGCTCATTTCCTCGAATCACGGGAGCTGACGCCTCGGTCGCGACCGGTCCAGGTGCCACGATATTTACGTGCACACCATGAGGTCCCAGTTCGCGTGCCAGCACCCTCATCAGCGCATCCACACTGGCCTTGCCAGCCGCATGAGCGCCGCTCCCTTCACGATTTGAGCGTGCAGACAGACTACTGACTGCGATCAAATTGCCACGTTTTCGCTCGACCATCAGGGGTGCCACAGCACGAGCCGGAAAGTAGACGCCGGCCAGCTCACCCATGACAATATCCTGAAACATATCCCAACTTGACTCAAGAAAGGGTGCAAAGGGGAATCTGTGTATAGCTACCGCATTCATAACCAGCGTATCAATCGGCCCAAGTTCCTGCTCAACTCGCTGCACCATCGCCGCCACTTGCTCTGTATCATCCACACTGGCCTGAACCGCTATGGCTCGCCCGCCTTCGGAGTGAATGGACTCGACCACTTCCTGTGCTCTGGCAGCGCTGGCATTGTAATTGACGCCAACAACAGCGCCATGTCGGGCAAATAGCCGCGCAGTTGCCGCTCCAATACCCCTGCTCGCGCCGGTAATCAACGCAACCTGACCCTCTAATAACCGCACACAGGGTGCCTGTTCGTTCGTGATTTGTCTCTCTACCATGAAACCTCCTCTTGAAAATGAGATCAAAAAAAAACCTGTCACGACATATCACCATCAAAAGTTACTATAAAATAGTTGGTTGCTATTTGCAAGAAGGCACTAAAAAGTGGTATAGGTATCATATGGATACTAAGACACCAACTCTCTTTCAAACCAACTTTTCAGCCAGGAGTTGCCCAGCTCGTCAGGCGTTAGACCTTATCACAGACAAATGGACGCCGCTGGTCATCTCCCTGCTGCACGACGGCCCCAAGCGCTACACGCAACTCAAACGGCAGATTGGTGGGATCACACAGAAGATGTTGACGCAGACTCTACGCAAGATGGAAGAGGAAGGATTGGCGACGCGCACTGTCTATCCGACCGCGCCACCATCAGTGGAATACGCCCTGACACCTCTGGGCGAGACCCTCTGCGAGCCGATTGACGAGCTATTGCGCTGGACGAGAACATACGGCTTGCAAATGCAATCAATACGCGAACGCATTGAGGAAATGCACAACGAGACTATGCCCCCGGCACAACCATAGCCAGCGTGTAAATATGGAAATTCAATGAGGGAATTTCCATATTTACAACTCGCCCAACCTCGCTCTGTGCAAGATCTCTGATAGAGCGGCTTGAGCTGGTACCAACTGATGAGTTGCTCAACATTGAGGTCAAAAGCTTAACATTCAGGTCAAAAAGTGCTCATGTCGTGAGTCATTTACCAGTTATCTAGGGTTGTTCTCTCTATTTTTTTTCAGGCCGACGCCAATAAAATAGTCCTTGTCGCCGATTCTTACCGGGGTGACCTTACTCCTCTCCATCACCCCGGTTACAAACTCCTCTCTTGTCATAAGCTGCCTTCCTCTTTCACGGGAATATTCTATATAAGTTTCAAACATCTCATCAACTGATGTAATGAGCTTTTTGTCCCTTTTAATCATTGACATAAAGATGGCATACTGTTCATAAGGTTGCAGCCCTTCTATGTGACGTTTATTGGCTCCCCCTGTTTCGATTTGATCAACATCAAGAAGTTCGCCAATGAGCGACTTCTGCTCATTTGTCTCTCGATCTATCCAGGTGATATAGTTTCTTTGATCAGACATCGTACCACTTCTCTTCCTTTCAGCATTATGGAGATGAATACACACGAGATTTCATCTCCTATTTTACCTCAATCCGTGCATAATGTCTTTATTCTGTGCCTAACCGGCAGGGCTTTCCAATACTCCCGCCTCGCCACCTGCGGCGGCTCGCAGAGGGAAGAAAGAACTCGGGGGCTTCTCCTCTTGTCCAGCCCGCCAACGCTGATCCTCTTGTCCAGACGGCCAACGGCGCTGACGCGCCTGGCTGCGCCCAGGCCGTCTGCAAGGAATCTGCCGCAGCTCGCTTCGCTCAGGCGGGCTGCAAGGCACCCCCGCGCCCCCATCAATGAACTACTGTCCCTTGCATCTTCGCCTAAGTTAACGCATATTACTCTGTCAAACTCCGTTTGACGGGTGCGCGGGGGAAGGGATGCAGGAGGGCCCTCTTGTTCCGCTCGGCAACGGCGCTTTTGCGCCTACCGCTGCGTGCTCAGCCGAGCGGAGAGGCAGCCGCCCTCCTGCACCTCCCGCTGCAATGTTCTTCAACTGAAGCTTGACGCAAGAATATGGGGCTGCGCGCGAGAACTGGAAAGCCCTGGCCTAATCGGAGATACATGCTGCTGAGGGTGACCGGGTTCTATTTGGGAACGGCGCTTATGCTGAAAGTAGTGACCTGCTTGAGACAAGGAATAAGAAAGGCAGAGAAGAGCAAGTTCATGTTCCCCCTCGCGCTGCGCCGGCATTGGCGCGATCTGCTCAGTGGCTTCTGGCTCATTCCGGGTCTGATCTTTCTGCTAGGGCCTGCTCTGGCGTTCCTGTGCCTGTTCCTTGATCATCGTGAGAAGTATCCCGCCATGTTTCTGGCTACGTTTAGCAGTCCCGGCGCGGTACGGAGTGTCCTGTCAGCCGCATCGGGGGTGCTGATCTCCATCACCGCCCTGATTTTCTCCATTACGCTGGTGGCGCTGCAACTCATCTCGAGCCAGGTCACGCCTCGCGCTATTCGTGGCCTGCTCAGCGACCGGGTGAATCAAGTAGCGACTGGCACTCTGGTGGGCATCTTTGCGTATTGCCAGATCATTTTGATTGATGTACGCGATGCGGCTCCGACGCACGGCCCCTTTATTCCTCTCCTTGGAGTCAGCGTTGCCGCGCTGCTGCTCTTTACTGGACTGGGATTCTTACTCCTGTTCATCAGTCACACCGTACATTCTATTCAGATTGCCAATATCGCGGCCCATATTACCGGGCAAACACTGCAGACGCTGCGACGACCATATCCTGATATCCTGGCCGAGCAAGATCTCACCGTTGACGGGGCGACGCTGGTTCAGCAATGGAGAGATGAAACTCCTGCGCTCCCGTTGCATGCCCAACGGCCAGGGTATATTCAAACCATCGAGGTGAGCTATCTGCGAAAGGTGATAACCCGGAATCATCTGCGCCTGCACCTGCAGGCGTATCCTGGCCGTTTTGTGACCACACAAACGGTCATTGCTGAGGTGTGGGGTCTCTCACCAGGCACTCGTTCGCGAATTGAGAAGCAGATTCACGCCTGTCTGAGTATTGCCAATGAACGCGACCTCTGGCAAGACGCGGGCTTTGGGACGCGCCAATTGACAGATATTGCGCTGCGCGCCCTCTCGCCTGCCGTCAATGATCCGACGACAGCGGTGCTCTGTATCGATTATCTGCGCGTCATATTGGAACATATAGTGCATAACCAGGCCTTTACGCCACTCTACTCGACATACTCCGGCGCGCTCGTCGTAGAATGCCGCTCATTCCAGGAATATGCGCAACTGCTGGTTCAAATAAGTCGCTACGCCTCGCGGGATGCACGCGTGGTGATCAGGCTGCTGCGCGCCCTAGAGCGCATTGCCGAAATCGCCAGCGTCGAGCAGCAGCGCGCGCTGTACTTTCTGCAAGCCCTGGCCCATGCAATTGCCGCGCCGGCACTCGCGCAAGCCACCACCGATTTTGATCACGCGTTGATTGAAGATCAACTCAAGCTGACGCTGCAGCAGATGACCGAGTAAGTTCTTTTTCGCCATGCCATAAATAACATTGCCTGCTCTCTTATACTGAGAAAAAGGGCTCGTCCAGTCTGACAAAGGAACACGTTGCGATATGGATCAAACACCAGGGCCGGCAGAGCGCTCGCAGGACCAGCAGAGAAGCGCCCAGAAAAGAACCAATGAGCACCTGGCGAATGACCGCACGGGATTGGCCTGGATACGCACGGGACTCTCCATTATCGGCATTGGCTTTGTGATCTCGCGCTTTGGCCTGCTGATACGTGCCCAGTCCGGGTCTGACCAGCCTTCCTCGCCTATCCATTATTCGTCCATTCTTGGATTAGCCCTGGTGGGCGCCGGGATCCTCACTCTCGTTCTCGCATTAGTCAATTATCTACGCATTCACCGGGCCATTGAGAAAAATAAGTTTCCGGTCACGCCTCATTTTGTAGCAGTGCTCATGGGATTACTTGCCATTCTGGGTATCTTGCTCTTTATATACATGTGGGGGGTTACGTGATATTGTGTCTCCTTGCCGATGCGCCGTTGTGCTTGTCGGGCAAAGAGCTATACTAGCTTATGAGATAAAAGGAGAAGAGAGCAGATGTCAGGGGCTCAGCAGGAAACAGTACAGCCTCAAGCGAGGAAGCACTGGCTGGAGCGCAAGCTGCCAGTGCTTTCCTGGCTATCCTCTTACCAGAAAAGCTCGCTGCGCCCGGATCTTCTCGCCGGAGCGACCGTCTGGGCGGTGGTGATTCCCGAGGCTATTGCATACGCGCAACTGGCCGGGGTTCCGGCACAAATGGGACTCTTTGCGGCCCCATTCTTGATGCTGGGCTATGTGCTCTTTGGCACCTCGCGCCAGCTCATGGTCGGGGCAACATCGGCCAGCGCGATCATGCTGGCCACAACGGCCGGGAATGTAGTGCAGGGAAGCAGTGCAAACTACCCGGCAGTAGTGACCGGCATCACGCTGCTGGTTGGACTGCTGCTGCTGCTGTTGGGACTTGCCCACCTGGGTTTTGTAAAAAATTTCCTGGCCGAGCCAATCCTCACCGGCTTTATCTTTGGCCTGGCCCTGGTCATCGGGATTGGCCAGGTGCCCAAAATCCTGGGCCTTCCACGTGTGGAGGGAGACTTTTTTGCCAAGGTCTGGCAGGTCATCAGTCACCTGGGAGACACCAACGGCTGGACCCTGCTCCTTGGAGCATTGAGCCTGGCACTTCTCTTTCTCCTGGATCACTTCTGGCCCAGAATTCCCGCCTCCCTTGTTGTTGTGGTTGGTGGGATTCTCGCTGTAAGCCTCTTCCACCTGGAACAGGTGGGTGTTGCGATTGTTGGTGCCATTCCTGCTGGCCTGCCACTGCCAACGTTTCCCATGCTGCCGCTGCAGACCTGGCTCACGGCCTTGCCTGACTCGTTTGGGATTGCCCTGGTGATTTATGCCGAACATATCAGCGCTGCCCAGCAGTTCGCGACCAGGTATCATTACGACCTGGACGCGGACCAGGAGTTGATCGCACTGGGAATTTCAAATCTCGGCGCGGGCCTGTTTCGCGGCTTCCTGGGTGGAGGGAGCCTTTCCAGAAGCATGGTGAACGACGCCGCGGGAGGGCGTACGCAGGTCGTCAGCCTGGTTGCCAGTTTCCTGGTGATTGTGACCCTGCTTGTACTGACGCCGCTCTTCCATAATCTGCCTGATGCGGTGCTGGGCGCCATTATTTTACACGCGATCTGGGGGCTGCTCAGAGTGAAAGAGCTGCGCCGCTATGCTCGCCTGCGCTCTCTTGACCTGGTGCTCGCGCTGGTGGCGCTCTTTGGCGTGCTGATCTTCGATATTTTGCCGGGCCTGCTGCTGGCTGTGGTGCTTTCTCTGGCCATACTCATCTACCGGGCCAGCCGCCCAGACGGATCGGTGCTGGGACGCGTTCCGGGGACCGAGGCGTACAGGGATGTCGCGCGACACCCCGAGAACGAGACGGTTCCTGGTCTGCTGATCTTCCGACTCGATGCACCGCTCTTCTTTGCCAATAGCGCACTGATGCGTAAGCGTGTCAAAGCGCTCGTGCGGAGCACATCGCCGCGCGTCCACGCGGTTATCCTCGATTTAGAGGCGAGTAACGATCTAGACACTTCCAGTGTCGATATGCTGATGGAACTGGCGGACGATCTCAAAGCCGAGGAGATTGAGATCCTGCTGGCCAATGTGCGTGGTCCGGTACACGATATGCTCCGGCGTAGCCAGGCGATTCAGCGTATTGGGGAGATGCAACTTTTCCCTTCTATCGGGGAAGCGGTAGCGGCGTTTCAGCACCATGCGCACGAGAAAAGCGAATAACTTCCGCGCTGCGTCAACACAATTCTGCCCAGGATCTTCTCAGGAAATGGAACGCCTGAAATAATCGCATCCACCTTATATATCACTCTCTATTCTTTCCCCCGTTATACTACAGCAGAAGGAATGATGGGACAGGAGAACTATTCACACTGGGACTATCAAGTACGAAAAAAATATTGAATTATTTCATGCAGAGTCGCAGAATCTTTTTGGAGGAACGTATGCGTCCATTCTATACTCTCCGGTCTTCGCAGAAGAGCAACCAGGTATACTCTTTTCATAGGCCTTCAGCCTCTCATATCGCAGTGCAGGAGGCACCAGGCATTACCCATCAGCAGCAATCTAACAGGACGAAGTGGCTGGGACTGCGTCTCTGGCTCAAACAACGCCCGGCCCTGGGCTCTCTACTCCTTCTGCTCGCCGGTCTGTTCGTGCTTTGGGAGCCCTTCAACTTTCGCCAGTATGTGTTTATTCCCGGCAGCACCTTGTGGGCCGGGTTTCTGGTTGGAGGGCTGATTTTCCTTATGGGCCTGGTTCAGCTGTTTCAGCCCTCCTACTCGCTGCTCACCGGAGCCCTGGCGATCATCTTTGCGCTGGTTTCGCTGTTCGTGGCGCTGGGCGGCTTTGGAGTGGGCTTGATTCTTGGCCTGGTGGGAGGGGCATATGCCGTGGCCTGGAAGAGCATCCCCATGAGCAGAGCCGCCGCTCAGCGCCTGCTGCTTGCAAAGCAGAAGCGAGGCAAACAGAAGCAGTTCAGGTTGGGCAAGCAGTCGCTGGCCAGCGCGTTGACAAACGGGAGCAGCAGTGCGCTGCAGAACGGCTCGCTCGCTGTTCAACAGGGCAATGGACAGGTGGGAACCGCCCAGGATTCCATCGCGGTTGGGCGGATTACCCCGCACATCTTCTGGTTCACGCTTTCGGCCTCCCTGGTAGTGTTTGCTGGTCTGCTCTCTCTGATCCCCAGCGGCGCGCTGGCTCTCGCGGTCAATCTGCCGACGCCATTTACGATCACAGCGGATAAGCTCATCGTCCGCAATAGCAGGCTCTTTATTGGACGATCGCGTGCCTTTGGGATCCCGGCGGCTATTACCTTTGGTGATATCGAGGCACACAACATACGCATCACCAAAGAAGTAGAGCTTCCCGTTGTCGGGAGGGTGGTCCTTACGCTCACCGCAGGGAAAAACGCGCCCGCGTTCCTCAACGGCTCGCGAACCGATATAACTGCCCTGCACGCGGGGAATGCCCAGATCACCAATCAGGTCGCGACCATTCAAGCAGAAAATGGTTTCCAGATCACTGCTGACGAGGAAGTATTTACCAATGCGACGATAAAAGCCCCCTTTGCCAGTGCGGATAGCGCCACCTTACCTGGCTTGACCCTTACCGTCACGAGAGAATAGCACCCTGTCAAACTCCATTTGACCCATGCACCGTCTGATGAAGGTTGACCAATTCCCATCGCACGGGGCTGGCTCGTCGCAAACACGGAGTTGGCCCCTTCCTCCATCACCTTCAAATTGGCAAAAACCTTTGTTCCTAGTCGCGGAAATCCTGCGGGTTCACGAAGAATTGTACATACCCGCAGACGGTACACACTAAAGCACTGACCTCTGCTCCAAGAAAAGGGTGCCTGGGTGAATCGAGCTTAAACCCTGAGTTGCCGAATGCCGGAGCCGTCCAGGTGCGATACGGCGGCTCTGCTCCGCAAACGGGGCAGAGCAGAACCGCCCTGGTTGGCTGCGATGAGTTCATGCTTTTCTCCTTTACCTTATGCACAATCTTATCTCCTACTCTCGTAAACGCCAGGGCCATCGAGAAACCAACGCGTCCCGACCGGTCATCTCGCCGGAGGTGCGAGGCAATGATACAATGTTGAAAAGACCGAGAAGGATCTTGTAGAGAGAATAGCACGAGGAGAGAAAGCACACGATCGTATGAGGGAATTTCAGCGCACATTGCCCGGACGGACCTCTGAATTGCTGAGTACCAAGCTTTCTGTACCACATCCAAACTCCGCCCTGGTGCCGCGTGAAGCACTCTTTACAGTGCTGGATGGGAGTTTAGAGCTGCCACTCACCCTGCTGTGTGCACCGGCAGGTTCCGGTAAGACGACATTAGCCAGCGCGTGGATTACCTCCCGCAATGCTGACCAGGAGCGATTCAAGGCAGCCTGGTTATCGCTGGACGCGGAAGATAATGATCCGGTTTGCTTCTGGCGTTATATGATCGCAGCGTGCCAGCGTTTTGACGCCAATGTTGGCGCGGCTTCGCTGCAACGGCTCAATGCTGGCGCGGCATTGCCGTTTGAACTGCCAGTTCAGCTACCATTTGAGACGCTCCTGACGTGGCTCATCAATGACCTGGACAGGCTGGCCGGGCAGCACGTGCTTGTGCTGGAAGACTATCATATGCTCACGTTCTCCCAGCTTCATCAATCGTTTACCTACTTCCTGGAGCACCTTCCCACAACGATACACATCATACTCCTCTCTCGGAGCGATCCGCCGCTGCCGCTGGCTCGCTGGCGCGCACAGGGCGTTCTGCTCGAATTGCAAGCAAGCGATATGCACTTTTCACCGGAAGAAACACGTGCATTTTTCCAGCAAAACCTGTCACTCCCTCTTTCCCAGGAGATGATTACACGCCTGTATGAGCGCACGGAGGGATGGGGGGCCGGGCTCCACCTGGCAGCGCTCGCACTGCGCAGGCATACAGAGAGCCAGGAGCAAGAACGCTTTATCACGACCTTAACGGGTGGATACCGGCCCTTCTTAGAATACCTGGTCAGCGACGTGCTCAATATGCAGCCCGAGCCCCTGCAAACGTTTTTATTACAGACCAGCATGCTCAAGCGTCTGACGGCCTCGCTTTGCGATATGGTGACCGGCAGATCGGATAGCCAGCTTCTCATTGAGCAGATCGAGCGAGCGAATCTTTTTCTGGAGCCGCTAGACGGGGCAGGAGAATGGTACCGCTACCACGCCCTCTTTGCCGAAGCCATGCAGCATGAGGCCCGGCGTCGCTCAGGAGTTGAAGAGCTGCGCCGCTGTTTCAGGCAGGCAAGTCTCTGGTACGAACAGCACCATTATATGATGGAGGCCATCGAAGCAGCGTTGATGGCCGAGGACTTTACCCATGCGGCAATATTGATCGAACGGCAAAACGGACCCCTCAATGCATCAACAGCCAATGAGCTTTACACGCTACAACGCTGGTTTGAACAGATCCCCCAGACCGTGCTGCGGCAGTATCCTGATCTCTATCTGCTTTTTATCTTTACCGTCATGTTCGATCCGAATGGACGCATCCTCACCAGTTCAGCACAATTTGAGAAGGTTGAAACATTATTGCAAGAAGGGGAAAAGCTGTGGCAAGAGCCCCAGTACTTGCAAGGCATCTATACGCTGCGTGCCCTTCTTGCCGCCTGGCGAGAAGACTTTAAGCGGGCAGGAGCATTTGCCAGGCAGGCACTTACGCACCAGTATCAGATCGCACAGCCGGGGCAAGACGGCGCGCCGGTCCTGCTGCTCCCGGCTCAAGAGGAGACGCCTGGTGAAGATAACGTTCTCGTGGAAACACGCCAGCGAGAAAAAGGACAGACCTGGCGCAGCGCCTGCCTGAGCCTGGTCGCTGCCGAGGAACTTTTTTTTGGCTCCCTGGATAGCGCCTTAGAACTGCTGCAGGAAGCACTGGAGCTGCATCAACAGGCAGAAGGAAGCCCGTACGAAGATCGCCCTATCCGGCTTGCGCTGGCCGAAGCGTATATCGAGCGGGGAGAGCTGATCCTGGCAGCCGAAACGTACCATCATATACTGGCAGAAGTGGGAGAGGACGCTTTTGATCATAGCAAAGCGCTCCTGGGCCTCGCGCGGCTTTCCTACGAGCGAGATATGCTCGACGCTGCCTGCCAGCAAGCGCAAGAAGCTCGCGACCTGGCACATCGCATCTCAGACGAGAAACTTGAGGTACAGGCGGAAGTGATGCTGGCACGTGTAATGTGCGCGCAAGGGCGGGTCGAACAAGCCTCACAAAGATTCGCGGAGCTTGTTGCGCGAGCGCGGGTACATCCATCGCCATTACTCTATCGCGAGACACTATTCTTCGCCATATCCTCTATCAGGTACAGAGAGACGCTGCCTGCCAGCATGGCTTCCCCACATCCTCTCTACCAGCAGGACGGGTATAGCAGCATAGTGAGAAGCACCACTGATTTCGCAACAGATCAGCGCCCCGAAAGGGATGATCTGCTCCCGCTGTTCATGCTCATACGCGAGGATCTCCTGGTCGTTCGCCGGCTGCTGGCGCAAGGTGAAATGCGGGAGGCGCTATTACTGCTCGAACAATGCCATGCCAGAGCACAGCAGCATGGATATGCAGGGTGTATGTTAGAGGCACAGATGCTCCTGGCACTGGTTCACTTTCGCCAGAGCAACTTACGCATGGCACGTTCGATCCTGCAAGACGTGCTCCCACAGGCACGTTCTCAAGGCTACCGGCGCCTGTTCCTGGATGAAGGAGAGAGCATGGCCGCGCTTCTCCGTGCCTGTGGAGAGATGCAAGGAGAACAGCCTGCACTCGCGGCCTCGTCACAGGTCATCGAACCACTGAGCGTGCAAGAACAGCGTGTGCTGCGTCTCTTTGTCGCGGGTCTTTCAAAGGCGGAGATTGCTAATGAGCTTGTTATCTCCATCAACACGGTCAAGACGCACCTGCAACGCATCTATCGCAAGCTCAACGTCACAAACCGGGCGGAGGCACGCGACGTGGTACGCCGTCTACACCTGCTCTAACTCTGCCCGCAAAAAATCACCCGCCTGATCACCCAAAACGGGCGACATGAATTCGCCCCTTTGCGCTTTACACTGATGGCACAACGTATTCACGTTCATCATCACGATACAGCTCAAGGAGGTTTCAATGTCGTCTCAACCATTTCATGTCATCATCATTGGCGCTGGCATTGGGGGACTCTGCCTGGCGCAACACCTGAAGAAAGCCAACATCAGCGTTGAGGTCTATGAGCGCGACCAGTCTCGGACTTCACGTTTACAGGGATATCGTATTCATATCAATCCAGCGGGGAGCCGCGCACTCTACGAGAGCTTACCGCCCCGGCTTTATGAGATCTTTCTCGCCACCTGCGGCCTATCCGGTAAGGGCTTTAACTTTATGACAGAGCAGTTGCAGGAATTACTCTACATCGGCGTTGCCGACATGGGCATTGTCGAAACCAATCCTGTCGATACGCACAAATCGGTCAGCCGCTTTACACTGAGACAGGTGCTGCTGACAGGACTGGAGGATATGGTTCATTTCAATAAAGCATTCAAGCGCTATGAAGAGACCGCGGATGGCAGATTCACCGTTTTCTTTGAAGATGGCACATCCGCCAGCTGCGACGTTTTAATCGGTGCTGATGGGGGCAATTCGCGCGTGCGTAAGCAGTTTCTTCCATACGCCAGGCGCATCGATACGGGCCATTGGGCCATCCAGGGCAAAACCCTGCTGACCGATGAGGTCAAACAGCTGCTGCCCAGAAGGCTGTTCGACGGCCCGGCCACGATCATAGCACCGCATGGATATGGCCTGTTTATCGCTGTCCAACAATTCCAGCAGAAACCGGCGGACATCGAGGAGATCGCAGCCGCCATTCAATTGCATCCCAACCTGCTGCTCAGCGATACTACTGACTTTGTGGGATGGGGCTTTATCGCGCGCAAGGAAAAGTTCAGACATCCAGAGGCCATGGAAAGGATGGATGGGACAGACCTGAAGCAGGTCGTGGTTGAAATGATCTCAGACTGGCATCCACACTTACAGAGGCTCATCGGCGAAGCTGATCCTTCAACCATCCTTTTCACGCCACTGCAAAGCTCGCTGCCCATTGAGCACTGGCAGACAAAACAGGTCACCCTGATCGGCGACGCGATTCATAGCATGACTCCGGCGCGCGGCATCGGCGCCAACACGGCTTTGCGCGACGCCGCATTGCTGGGTCGCAACCTGGTAGCGGCTCACCAGGGCGAACAGTCGCTCACGCAGGCCATTGACGACTATGAGGTCAAAATGGTGAAGTATGGCTTTGACGCGGTGCTCAGTTCCAGGAAAGCCCTTGAACAATCGGCATCGTTAGAGAAACCTTTGCCTCTGGCGATGGCCAAGACCACATTCAGAATGCTCAACGCCATTCCACCATTAAAGCGCCGTGTGTTCCAAGGCTTTGGCACTGACTGAGGGGAAAAAGACTCCTCGCGCCCCATCGGCTTCAAGTGGGATGTGTCGTTGGGAAGAGCGATGCTGGTTGCACATGAGACTATTCTAGCATAGTGCCCAGCTGTGTTACCACGTTGACAATACCTTGACAGCGACAAAAATCTGTTTATACTTAATATCAGACCGATTGGTCTGATATTTTTATATACAAAAAAAAGACTGATCGGTCTGTTCTGATTAACTGCGTTGATTGAAAGGAACGAGGGATGGCTGAATATCAGGAGCGGCGTACTCGCACCGTCACATGGGTGGGCGCACCGCCACTGCTGAGGCTCGCTTAACCAACGCGACGGGCAAATTATATGCGCACAGTACGACAACCTGCATTCTCCTCCGCCCATAATGATCTCAGAAAGGGAGTCTCATCAGTGTCACCAATAAGCTCTCTGCCATGTAGTGAGAACGCTGTCCCGCACCAGAGAAGGTATGGGATCCCGGCGGCAACGCTCTGCATACGAGACTTTTGCACGGAATCCTTCGTTGAGTCGCTCAAACCGGACGCCGGTCTGCATGCCTTTGCACGTCTTCCAGAGCGGGAACACCAATTCCTCAGAAAG